>JANMJF010000330.1:0-2518 GCA_031371245.1 Pseudomonadota bacterium
CGCACCCGCGCATGACCCGACCACAACCGCGACTGCACGCAGAAATTGCCAGCGAGCATGCCTTCGACATGGACGAGGTCGCGCGAATACTTGCCAACCGAGTCTTGCCACGCGTAGTGGACATCGTTCAGGCTTCCTGAAGATTGGAGTGGGCCGCTGCAAATTTTGACTCTTTCGGGCCTCTCAACCACCGCGCAGCGAGCGCGCTCGATACGTTCCAAGAAATGTACGACTACGCAATGAAACAATGCGTCCGCGGAAAATTGAAACCAGGAAGCTGGGCTGAGATGCTGCACGACGCCGCCGACAATCATGAGATTAGCGAGGACGAAGCGCGGCTGATGGCCCTGTCTTATGTCGCACCGTCGCTTGACACGACTATTTTTGCCATCGGCAGTGCCATCTGGCTTTTCGCGAACTATCCGGACCAGTGGCAACTTCTGCGTGATGATCCTAGCCGCATTCCCACTGCCATCAATGAAATCTTACGCATGGAGTCCCCGATCCAGGGATTCTCCCGCTATTCAGTTGCCGACCACAAATTCGACGGTGTCACGCTGCCCGCCGATTCGCGCATCATCGTGCTCTACGGTTCGGCCAACCGCGACGAACGACGTTGGACGAGTCCAGCGACCTTCGACATTCGACGCGAGGGTGTAGCGCGGCACCTGGCGTTCGGCTACGGTGAGCATGCCTGTATTGGTCTGAATTTGGCGAAACTCGAGATGGCAGCGCTTTTCAGCGCGCTGTCAGCGACGGTTGGGCGCTTCGAATGTGTATCGTCCGAGCGGGTGCTGAACAATACCTTGCGTGGATTCCGGCGCCTCGATGTACGCGTTCACTGACAAGTATTGATCCGTCAGGAGCACCGCGATGCGCCAATTGACGGTGCTTTATAGCTCACTCGCGCAGCGCGCTGTTCACAGCAATTGCGCGCCAACATCTTGCCTGGTTTGAATGGACCTGTTTGTGCCCACTTAGTGAACCGGAGAACGGAAGACAATGACTGCTACACAAACGCTACATGACACAAGGGTGAGCGGCGATGAGTTGCTCGAACGGGTAAACGCGTTGCTGCCCGGCATCGCCGCTCGCGCCCAGGAAGCTGAAGCGATTCGAAGACCCCACGACGATACCATTCGTGAACTCGTCGATGCCGACATTATGCGCATGTTAGTGCCGAAACGTTTCGGCGGTCACGAACTGGGACTTGAGACGCTGACGGCTGTTGGGCGAGCACTCGCCCGATCCTGCATGTCGACGGCCTGGGTAACCGCCTTCTACCTGGGGCATAACTGGATGCTGACGAAATTTCCGGAAAAAGCGCAACGCGAGTTCTTCGCCGACAAGCGCTACACCATGGCGCCTATCCAGCCGTCGCCTATGCTCACGGTTAAGCCAGTGGCGGGTGGCTACGAAGTTAACGGCCGCTCGAGCTATTCATCCGGCATCATGCACGCAGACTGGGTGATCCTCATGAAGTCCGGTGGACCTGATGGGCGCGCGTTCGTGGTGCGCAAGG
This sequence comes from Pseudomonadota bacterium, assembly GCA_031371245.1. Taxonomy (GTDB): domain Bacteria; phylum Pseudomonadota; class Gammaproteobacteria; genus JADJYF01. The sequence continues at coordinate 1,523 of JANMJF010000330.1, forward strand.
AGGACATCGAAGTCGATGACGTCTGGTTCATGAGTGGTATGTCGGGCACCGGCAGCAATGACGTCATCGCGCACGATCTTTTCGTGCCCGAGCATCGCACCCTCGATGCCGCGACACTTTTCAATACCGCCGATTCAATACACACCAATCCGATCTATCACACACCGCTACTGCCGTTTATCTACTGCGAGGTGATGGGTGTCTACATCGGTGGCCTGGAAGGGGCCACGAGTGCTTATGAGGAAATCATGCGCAAGAAGGTCCGTGCGCATATCGGTGATAAAGTCGCCGAGCGACAGTCGGCCCATATCAATCTGGGCGAAGCACATGCGCGGATGCAGGCATGCGAGACACTGATGGAACGCTTGGTTGCAGATACGCAGGCGGCGGCTGTGGCCAACGCTTTCAATATCGAGAAACGACTGGAGCTTAAGCTGCGCACCGGTCTCATGGTCGATCTTTGCCGGCAGAGTATCAACGAAATGATCTCACTTTCTGGCACGAGCGCGTTCCGCCAGGATTCGCCATTGCAGCGTTTCTTCCGCGACCTCAACATCTTAGCCACTCATGCATTTATGGATCGTCAGGCCGCTTACGAGTTATGGGGGCGCCACCGGTTGGGGTTCGAGCCTAATAGCCCGATCATGTAACAAAACGCTTCGGGCTTTTTTGCATTTGTGTCGACCAAAGGCGAGGCCGCTTATCGAAATTCAACCGCCCATTTCGGCGGGGTCAGACTTGTCGTGTGTGGATAGATAGAAAGCTCCTGCAGGATCGAACGAGGCGGACGGCGGCTGATTAGCGTGAAATAGCGTGGCGCGCGTGTGCTGGTGCCCGATGTGTGCTGCTCGACAGCGCGACTTCGCTAGGTGGGCGCGCGCGGGCGCGGGACGAGAGTGGCTACAAGCTCAATCTTGGCGCTCACGCACTTTATTTGGCTGGAGCCGCCAAGCGTAGCTTGGACGAGCTCCGGATTGAGCCGGGCGGCGCGGCCCC
>JANMJF010000331.1:0-2764 GCA_031371245.1 Pseudomonadota bacterium
TTGTAAGGCGAGATCGTAGGCGCTCTCAGCCGAGGCCTGCGCGGCGCGCTGCGCAACCTGGCGATGCTCCAGTGCGCGCAGCGAGGTCACCACGTGCACCACATCCTGCATGGCATTCAACAGCGCGTTGTTGTATTCGGCAATGGCGCGGTCGACTTGGGCGTCGGCAAACTTGAGCTTGGAACGCAGACGGTCGCCGTCAAAGATCGGCAGGCTCACGCTCGGCGTCACACCCAAGGTGCCGGCTCCGGCTTCGAACAACGAAGACACGCCCAGCGCCGCGATACCAGCGAAAGCGCTCAGGTTGACGCGCGGATAGAACTCGGCCTTGATCGTGTCGGTGCCGCGTGTCGTCGCTTCTATCCCCCAGCGTGCAGCCGTGATGTCAGCGCGCCGCGCGAGCAAATCAGACGGAATGGTGGTCGGTAAAGTCGGCGCGGCAACCTGGGCCAGTGCCGGCGCTAAGGTGGCGGTGACGGACGGCTCCACGACCGCCAGCGTGCCGAGCTGGCTGCGCAGGATATCGATGTTCTCGTCGAGCAGGGCCAGTTCGCCGTCGCTGGCCGGCAAGGCCCCTTCGGCCTGACGCAGCTCGACCTTGGAATCGAGACCTTGCGCAACGCGCGCCTTAACCAAGGTCAGAATCTTCTCGCGCTGGGCGCGCGTATCGCTCACCACCTGGTGTTCGGCGATCAGGTGTGCCAGCTCGAAGTAGATGCGTGCGACGGCGCTCGCCACCACGACCCGCACCGCCTGCTCCGCAGCCGCACTGGCACGTGCGTTGGAGGTCGCGGCAGCGAGCGCGGCGCGGTTACGGCCGAAAAAATCGAGTTCGTAACTGCCGTGGAATTCGAGCCTGTTGTCCGAGCCCCCGTCGCCAGCGAGAGTGCGGTTCTGGCCATGCTCGGGGTAACGCTGATAGGTGCTGTCGACGCCGAAACTCACCTGCGGCAGCAGGCGTCCGCGGGTAAAGCCGATCGCGGCGTCGGCCATTTCGATACGCGCACGCGCCAGTTCGAGGTCTGGATTGGCGGCCAGCGCATGGGCAATCAAATTATCGAGCGCGGCATCGCCGTACACCGCCCACCAGTGTTGCGCGGGCCAAGCGCTGAAAGCAGTGTCGTTGGCGAGCGTGGCGACATCGAGAGGCTTGCCACTCGGCACCAGACCGGCCGAGCTTACGCACCCTGCCAGGGCCAATCCGCAGCCAGCGGCGAGCAGCGTGTCCCGCGTAAACTTGCGCTGGCCCCCCATCAAGCGCCGCCCTGCCGGTCGGCGGCACGCACGGTGCCATTGGCGAGCATGCGTTGCAGAAAACCCATCAGCATGTGCAATTCGTCGGCTTTGAAATCCCGCAGGTGAAGATTGAGTACATCGGCCAGCAAATGTGGGATCTGGCCCGCAACCTTGAGGCCCTCGGCGGTCAGTTCGAGACGCACCACGCGGCGATCGCTGGCACTGCGCGCGCGCGCCAGCAACCCTTTGGCCTGCAAGCGGTCGAGCATGCGCGTCATGGCGCCGGTGTCGATGTCCATGCCACGCGCGAGTTCGGCGGCGGTATTACCACGACCCTCGGCCATCAGCAGCAGCGGTCCCCATTGCATGGCGGTCAGATCGAGCGGTTGCATGCGCTTTTCGCAGTGTCGCTGCATCGAGGCGTAGAGGCGCCGCAACAGATACCCGTAGGAATTGTCGGTGGCGTAGGTGCGCCCGTCGTAGAAAGACGAAGACACGCTTTTGCGCGCATTAGCCGCGGTGCGCGGGCGAGCCGGCGTGGACTGTCGGGTAACCATAGGGCATATTACTGCCTATGCAGTGATTGTCCCAGCATTGATTGCCGAGGCTGCGATCATCTGTGCCGCTAGGAGCACGCCGATGGTGCGGGCCGTGGCATGTAATCCCGGTTAGAATCCCTGCGCGATAGCGTGGACACCGATATCGCCGCCGCGCGGGCAGTCGCTCGCGACTGCGAGTCCCGCCAGACGGGACTTGTCCAAATTGACGAATACTCGGAATTGGTTGCAGCAGAGTGCTTTCAGCTTGAGGCCATACGCGCAAGCCGCGCGTTACTGTCGCTGCCCGGCAAGGCCTGGGTCGCGGTCGGCGGAACACCCTGCGAGCCCAGTGCCGGCCATGGCGAGTCGCGAAATCCCATCGCACCGCGCGACCCGTGACCTGCATCCCCAGTAATTCGCCACAGCCTCGGGCCTAGCGGCCTGACCCACGCGCGGCGAGTCGCCGCCTACGCCCTCGGGAACGGAGCACTAGTGACTGATAAAACGCTGACCGACATTTGTTTTGAAAACTTCGACCTACACCCCAACCTGCTGAAAGGTCTCGAAGCCGCCGGCTTCCTGCGCTGCACACCGATACAGGCCATGAGTCTGCCGCTGACACTGGCGGGCAAAGATGTCGCCGGCCAGGCCCAGACCGGCACCGGCAAGACCTGCGCCTTCCTGGTCTGCCTATTCAACCGTCTCCTCAAGAGCCCTGGCAGTCCCGAGCGACGCACCCAGGACACCCGCGCTGTGATCCTCGCGCCGACCCGCGAACTGGCGATACAGATCGACAAAGACGCGCGCCAGATCGGTCTCTACACCGGCTTACGCACCGCACTGATCTACGGCGGCGTTGACTACGACAAGCAGCGCAAGACCCTTGAAGACGGTGTCGACGTCATCATCGCCACCCCTGGCCGTCTCATCGACTTCGTCAAACAGCGCGCCATCGAACTGGGCTCGGTGGAAGTGATGGTCATGGACGA
>JANMJF010000353.1:0-10109 GCA_031371245.1 Pseudomonadota bacterium
TTGTAAGACCGGTCTAGTCTGACCACCAAGCACGCTGCGATAAGCGCAGCGTGCTTTTTTTTGCCTGACTCGAAATCACCAGGATTGACGGACGGCGCATGAATCGAGGGCTCGCCCTGGCCGGGCTAGTGCTCATCGGACTGGTGGGGTTGGTCTATCTGCCCGGACTGCGAGGCGGCTTCGTCTTTGACGACTATCACACCATCGTCGACAACCCCTCGCTCGATATTCAAACGCTGAGTTGGGACGCACTCCTAGACGCGGCCATGTCGGGGGTCGGCATCGGCCCTTTGGCGCGGCCGCTCGCGATGCTGAGCTTCGCTGCCAATCGCAGTGTTGCCGGACTGCGCCCGGAAGCTTACAAACTCACCAATCTCGCCATCCACGGCCTCAACGCGCTGCTCATATTCGGTCTGCTGCGTTCCTGGTTGCCGCGCCTCGCGCCGCGCGCGCCGACGGCCTGCGCGTGGTTGATCGCGGCATTGTGGGCGCTCCATCCCATCAATCTGACGGCCGTGCTGTACGTCGTGCAGCGTATGACTTCCTTGTCGGCGACCTTCGCCCTGCTGGCGCTAGCGCTGTATACCGGGGCACGGTTGCGGCAACTGCGCGGCGTGCCAATACCGACGCACTGGTCGCTTGCGGTGGCGCTGTGTGTGGTGCTCGCGCTGTTATGCAAGGAAACGGCTTTGGTCCTGCCGCTTTACGGCCTGCTCATCGAAGTCTGTGTGCTGAGGCCACGACGCGCGCCTTTGACGACCCGTGTCCGCACTGCGCTCGGCTGCGCAGCGGTCACGATGGTGGTGGGCGGCGTGTGGTATTTCCTGCACAGCATTGCGCCCGGTTATGGGGGGCGCGAGTTCACCCTTGCGGAGCGTCTGTGGACCGAAGCACGGGTCATATGCGCCTATCTGCGTCTGCTGATCGTGCCCGCGCCGGGCGCCTATGCCTTGTTCCACGATGACTTGCTGTTGTCGCGCGGCTGGTTGGCGCCGATCTCGACCTTGTTGTCGGTGTTGGGCTTGCTCGCGGTGTCGGCGCTGGTTGTGACGCGGCGTGCGCGGCAGCCCTATCTGGCATTCGGCTGGGCCTGGTTTCTTGTCGGGCACCTGCTTGAGGGCAGCTTCGTGCCGCTCGAACTCATGCACGAACATCGCAATTACCTGCCGGGTCTGGGCATCCTCTCGCTACTGGTGTTGGCCCTCGCCGATGCCTTGGCCTCGCGGCCGGCCGCCCGTCGTCTGTGCGCGGCACTGGCCTTGGCAATACTTGCGACGGTGACCGCCTTACGCGCTTCACTGTGGGCCGATCCGGTGCTGCAGATAGAGACCGATCTCGCCCATCACCCGCGCTCGCCGCGGCTGTGGTACGAGGCCGGCCGCCTGCGCGTCGAAGGCGCGGGCAGTGATCCGGCCCGCCTCCGCGCCGGTGTCGCCGCGCTGGAACGGGCGGCGGATCTGGCGCCGATCAAGAGTCTGCCGCTCACGGCCCTGCTCACCGTCGCCATCGAGCGCGGCGATGGCGCTGCCGTCGCGCGTTTGATTGCAACCATCGCGGCGGAGCCGCGCGAGAGCGTCGGCATCGATGTGTTCCAAGCGCTGGTGATCTGTCAGGGTTATGGCAAGTGCCGCAAGGATACCGCCACCGTACAAGCCCTGAGTGACGCCCTGCTGGCGCGCAAGGATGTGTCGACAGCGTCGCGCCAGCGGCTGCTGGAATGGTTGGCAGTGTTTTACGCGCGCATCCTCGCCGATCCAACGGTAGCGATGACGATATTGCGCGACCTGGTCGCGGCGCGACCCGCCGATCTTGGCTTGCGCGCGCGTCTCGCCGAGGCCTGTGCCAGCGCTGGTGAGCGACGCGAAGCCTGGCGTCTGGCGCACGAAGTGCGTGCCGCCCTGCCGTGGACGAGCGTGTTCAATCAGCGACCCTTGCGTACGCGCCTGACCAGCGTGTTGGCCGACGAACATGGATCTTGACGCTCGCCATGTCGATAGGCGCAGTCTGGCTGCGCTGGCCGCCCTATCCCTGCTGACGATCTTGCTTTACGCGCCAGCCCTGTCGGGGCCCTTGTTGCTTGACGACAGCACCGTCATCGCGCCACTACTGACGGCCGCCCAGCTCGGCCACGATTGGCGCAGCTTTTTGTTCAGCGCCAGTGGCCCGCTCGGCCGGCCGCTGGCGATGGCGAGTTTCATCCTCAATGCGATCTTGCACGGTGACGACTTGCGCGCTTGGAAAGCCACCAACCTGGCCTTGCACGTGCTTAACGGCGGACTGATCTATGCCTTGTTCGCGACCCTTGCGCGGGCCGTCGAGCAACGCGCCTCAGCCGTGCGCCTGCTCGCCGTCGGTGGCGCGGCATTGTGGTTACTGCACCCGCTGCATGTCAGCACGGTCATGTATCTGACCCAGCGCATGACCCAGCTCACGACTTTGTTCAGTCTGCTGGCGATGTTGTTGTACGCCCGTGGTCGGCTGGCGGGTGTTGACACTACGCGCGCACGGCTCGCGATCGCCGCCGCAGTTTTGATCTGTACGCCGCTGGCCGCGCTCGGCAAGGAAACCGGGCTGTTGACGCCTTTCTATCTCGCCGCACTGGAAGTCTGTGTCTTCGACGGTGAACGCTGGCCACGCCCGCGCTGGTTGCGCAGCTTGCTGGTAGCGCTCACGGTGTTACCGCTGGCGGTGGCCCTCGTCTATTTTGCCAGCCATTGGCATACGGCCTTTACCGCGCCCTATACCTTGCGCGAATTCGGGCCGTTGGAACGGGTGTTGACCGAAACACGCGTCGTGCTCGGCTATCTCGCTTGGATAATCGTGCCACGGCGTGCCGCGTTCGGTTTTTATCACGACGATGTAGAGATCGCCCATTGGCCACCCGAGGTCGCGACGCTCGTCGCACTGGCGGCGCTATCGGCTCTCGCCGTCGCGGCTTGGCGCGGCCGGCGGCGCGCGCCGCTGGTGGCCTTTGGCGTGCTGCTCTTCTTCCTTGGCCATGCCCTTGAGTCGAGCGTGTTCGGGCTCGAACTCGTGTTCGAACATCGCAATTACCTGCCGGCGATCGGCATCTGCCTCGCGCTCGCCGCTGCCACGGCGCAACTGCTCAACGCGCGACGCGGCACACTGCTGCTCGCGACCCTGGCGCTGCTCTATGGCCTGGTGACCGCCAGCATGACACCCACCTGGGGCAACGAGGGCGCGCTTTACGCCTCGTTCCTGCACTCCCACCCGCGCTCCCTGCGCGCCCGCGCGACGCTCGTCGAGTGGTTGCTCGGACGCGGCGACTTGGCGGCCGCCGAGCGCGTGCTCGGTGCGCCAGGCGATAGTGCAGGGCAATTGCACCGCTTACGGCTTGCCTGTCTGCGCGACGGGCAGGCGGGACAGACCGCCGCCGCGCTGAAGGCCGCCGCCGCCGCGCCGCGCCCCGATGATATGAGCGTTGAGATCCTGTTGTGGCTGGCGCGCCAGGCGCTGGATGGCCCCTGCGTGGTGGATGCGGAGGAGGTGGTACGCACCATCGAGGCGATTCGCGATCGGCCCTTGTCGACCAACACGCGATTGCTTCTGTATATCGTTTCCGCGCAATTGCGCCAGCAAGGTGGCGAACTGACAAAGGCCGGTGCGGCCGCCGCCATGGCCGCCATCATCGCGCCGCGCGATCCGTTTCCCCATTATCTGGGCGCTGAAATCGCGCTCGATGGCGGCGATCGCGTTGGCGCCCGTGCGCTGCTCGATAGCGCGCGCGCGCTGGCACGCCAGCAGCACGAAGACTACGCGGCGATGGCGGCGGGTCTCGAAGCACGACTGCAAGCGCCCTGAGCGGACGCCGCCACACCGCTCAATCCTCCTCTGGCGCTGCGCGACGCGTGAGGCGCCGTTCGAAATCTGCTTCCTTGTAATGCAGTGCTGACACCAGTTCGGCAACGATGCCAACCATGAAAGTCGAGACCGACGTCGTGATCAGTAGCGCCGACATATTCGTGAAGCGATGAAAGGCCACGAAGGTGTACAGGTAGTACAACATGCCGGTCGCGAAAATCAGCGCGCTGACCGGCAGGAACAACCGCATGGGTGAGAATAGCGCGCCGACTTTCAGGATGATCATGAAAAACCGCGGGCCGTCTTCGAGCAAACGAATATGGCTGCGGCCACCGCGTCGCGCAGTGCTGATCGGCACATAGGCGATAGGCAAGCCGGAGCGGAAGAAAGCCATGGTGCTGGTGGTCGGATAGGAGAAACCATTCGGCAGCAGATAGAGAAAGCGCAGGAAGTGACGGCGTCGCGCGGCACGGAAGCCCGAGGTGAGGTCGAGCACTTTCTGGCCGGCCATATAGCTCGCTAATTGGTTATAGAGATAGTTCGCGACGCGACGATGCACCGACGCATGGGAATCCCAGGTGCGCGCGCCGACCGCCATTTCGTAGCCCGCGTCGAGTTTGTCGAGCAGGGCCTGGATAGCGGCTGGATCGTGCTGCCCATCGGCGTCCATGAACATCAGGATGTCGTGCTTGGCCTGGCGCGCGCCGGTCTTGATGGCCGCGCCATTGCCCATTGAATAAGGATGAGAAATGCAGCGCACGCCGGCCGCCGCGCACAGTGCGACCGTGTGATCGCTGCTGCCGTCGTCGACCACGATGATTTCGGCATCCGGCTGTGCGGCGCGCAGTACCGGCAACAAACGTTCGAGATTCAGGGCTTCGTTCTTGGCTGGCAGGATGATGCTGACCGTGGCCATGGCAAAGGCCTCGACTCAGCGTGCTTCGGCGGCACGGCCGCCTTCGCGGCTCGCCAACGCGACTAGCAGCTGGCGAAAGACTTTGGCGTTGCCCGCCACGATATCGCCCCGCGCCATGTGTTGCTCGCCGCCGTCGGGGTCGCCAACCAGGCCACCCGCTTCCAACACCAACAGCACGCCGGCGGCGATGTCCCACGGCTGCAGACCGAATTCCCAGAAACCATCCAGACGCCCGCAAGCGACATGGGCCAGATCCAGGGCGGCAGCGCCGGCACGGCGCACGTCGGCACAGCGCTCCAGCACTGTGGTGAAAGAGGCCAGGAAGGGTTTGATATGGGCTTTGCGCCGCACCGGGAAACCGGTCGCCAGCAGGGCGTCCTCGAGGTGCTGGACCTTGCTGACGCGCAGACGATGGCCGTTCAACTGCGCGCCGACACCGCGCGAGGCGGTGAACAGCTCGTCGCGCACCGGGTCGTAGACCACGCCTTGTTCGACACGGCCGCGCACCGACAGCGCGATCGACACCGCGAAGTGCTGATAGCCGTGCATGAAATTGAGGGTGCCATCGAGCGGGTCGACTATCCACACATAGTCGCTATCGCGGCCGAGCGTGCCCGATTCCTCGGCGATGATCTGGTGGTCGGGATAGGCGGTGTAGAGGGTGTCGATGATCGCCGCTTCGGCGTCTTTGTCGATCTGGGTGACGTAGTCCTGATGACCTTTGCGCGTGATTTGGACTTCGTATAGCCGCTGCTGGCCGCGCACGATGATGGTGCCGGCGCGGCGCGCTGCGCGGATGGCAATATTGAGCATGGGATGCATGGCGCGATCCGGCGATTAGAATGCCAAGGATTCTAACCGATAGTCGGTGGCAGACCGTGGCCAACAGCGAGATTGAACCTAGCAAATGCGCCAGTGCGCTCGATGCGCGCGTGCGTGTGGTGCTGGTTAGCACCTCCCATCCAGGCAATATCGGCGCCACCGCGCGCGCCATGAAGGCGATGGGCTTGTCGCAATTACATCTGGTCGCGCCCGAGCGCTATCCGCATGCGCAAGCCACTGCACTGGCGGTCGGCGCCGACGATCTGCTCGCCACGGCGCAGGTGCATGGTTGCCTGGCCGAGGCTTTAGTCGGGGTCGAACTGATCTACGCGACCAGTGCCCGCGACCGGCGCATTGATTGGCCGACTTTGAGTCCGCGCGCGGCGGCGGCGGAAGTCGCCGCCAGCGCAGAGCAACGGGTGGCGCTGGTGTTCGGACCCGAGCGCAGCGGTCTGAGCAATGCCGATCTCGACCTCTGCCAGCGTCTGATCGAGATTCCAACCGTGGCCGCATTCAGCTCGCTCAATCTCGCCCAGGCAGTGCAATTGGTGACTTACGAGATGTATGTCGCGGCGCCGAATCTGCGGCCGCCGGTGAGTCGCCATCGGGTCTTGAGCGACAGCCCCGCGAGTGCTGAGGATGTCGCCGAGCTCCAGCGTCACTGCCTGCGGGTGATGACGGCGGTCGGTTTCATGAAGCCGGAAAAACCGAAGTTACTCGACCGGCGTCTGCGCCGCTTGCTGAGCCGTGCAACTCTGGTCGAGAGCGAAGTGCAGATCCTGCGTGGTTTTCTGAGCGCGGTGGAAGCGCATTTAAAGTAGGCGGCGCGGCCGCTGGGAAGGCACTCAGCCCAGGCTGCCGGTGTAATTCACCCCCTGCCCACCCGCCACCACCGCACCGATCCGCCACACCTGCTCACCGGCCGCGCTGAGCACAGCGCTGATGGTATCGACGTCTGCCGGCGCGACCACCACCACCATGCCGATCCCGCAGTTAAAGGTTTTCAACATCTCGGCGCTTGCGACGTGGCCGGCATCGCGCAGCCAGGTGAACAGCGCCGGCAGGCGCCAGCTCGTAAGGTCAATGCGCACCGACAAGCCCGCGGGGATCACGCGCGGAATGTTTTCCGTCAGGCCACCGCCGGTGATGTGGGCCAGCGCGTGGACCTCGACTGTGGCCAGCGCCTGTAACAGCGGTTTGACGTAGATGCGAGTCGGTGTGAGCAGGGCGTCGGCCAGGGTGCCAGTGCCGAAGGGCGCGGCCAGGGGATGGCCACCGCGCGCCAGGATCGCGCGCACCAGCGAATAGCCATTGGCATGTACGCCGCTGGAAGCGAGGCCTAGCAGCACATCGCCAGCACACACCTTGCTGCCATCGATCAGGCGTTCGCGTTCGACCGCGCCGACGCAGAAGCCGGCCAGATCGTAGTGGTTGTGGGCATACATGCCGGGCATTTCGGCGGTCTCGCCGCCGAGCAGGGCGCAGCCCGCTTGCTGACAGCCACGCGCGACGCCGTTTACCACCGCCGCACCGGTCTCAACAGACAGCGCGCCGGTCGCGAAATAATCGAGGAACAACAGCGGTTCGGCGCCCTGCACCACCACGTCGTTGACACACATCGCGACCAGGTCGATGCCGATGCTGTCGTGGCGACCGGTTTCAATGGCGAGCAGCAGCTTGGTGCCGACGCCGTCCGTGCCAGCCACCAGAATCGGATCGCGATAACCGCTGGCGCGTAGATCGAACAAGCCGCCGAAGCCACCGAGGCCGCCGATTACGCCGCTGCGGCGGGTGGCGTGCGCGCCGGGCGCGATGCGTCTCACCAGTTCCTCGCCGGCCTCGATGTCGACGCCAGCGGCGCGATAAGACAAGCCCGCTTGCTCGTTATTGTTGTCGTGGGTGCTCATGAGCGCATGGTAACAGGCAGCCATAAGGGTGCGGAAATTGCGCCCGCGCACAGCGATTTTGCTTCGCCTGTTACCATAGCGCGCCGCCATTGAGGCGGCCCGACAGCAGCGAGTAAAACATGACGCGAGAGAGTCTCAAGCGGGTAAGTCCCATGGTCGCGGTCGTGCTGCTGTTGGCGTTTGTCAGCCCACTCGCGGCGCGCGATGTCAGTGGCTTGGCCAGCGCGACCGTGTCGATCAAAGACCGCAGCCCCGCTGAGCGCGCGCGCGCGAGTGCCGTGGCCTTGTCGCAGGTGCTGATCAAACTGACCGGCAACCGGCGCACACCGAGCGATGTTCGCGCGGCAGCCTTGCTCGGCCGCGCGTCGAGCTTGTTGTTGCAATATGCCTACGGGGCCGCGTCCGACGGTGGCCTCACCCTCAACGCGAGTTTCGATCAAACCGTGTTAGCGCGCGAGCTCGAAGCGCGCGGTATCGGCACCTGGAGCAAGCATCGGCCGGACACCGTCGTGTTCCTGGTGGTCGATGACGGCCAGGATCGTCAGTTGATCAACACCAGGGAGCCCGGCAAGCTCGGCGCCGCCGTGCAATACAAGGCCGACGCGCGCGCCCTGCCGGTGCTGTTGCCGCGCATGGATGGCGGGGAAGCCACGCAACTGAACGCCGCCCAGGATAGTCAGGCCTTGTCCGACATTGCCGTGTCGCTCGCAGCGCCCTACGGCGCAGCGGCGGTGCTGGTAGGGCATCTACGTCAGACCAGCGCGCAAGCATGGGAAGTGCACTGGCGGCTCGATGTCGATGGTGAAACCCTGCAATGGAAGCAGGCCGGCGCGCTGGCTGAGGCGGTGGTGGAAGAGGGCGTCGACGCGCTTGGTGATGCTCTCGCAGAGCGTTACGCGCAGCCGGCCACGCTGGCCACCAGCGAGCACGTCAGCCTCGCCGTGCAGGGCGTGAACTCGGCGGCCGACTATGGGCGCCTGGCGAATTATCTCAACTCATTGGATACCATCTCGACGCTGTTCCTGCGCAGCGTCGACAACCAACAGGTGAGCTACGAAATCACCGCCCGCGGCGGTCGCGCGGCGCTCGTGCAGAGCCTTGCCTTCGGCCGTGTGCTGGCGCCGGTACCGTCCCGCAGCGACACCTACGAGTTACTGCCATGAACACCGCCCTCGCCGATTCGCGTCAGTGGTTTATTCTCGCCGTGGTGATCGCAGGTGGTTGGTTGTTGTACCTGCTCGCGCCGGTATTGACACCCTTCCTGTTGAGCGCGCTGCTCGCCTATCTTGGCGACCCGCTGGTCGACCGTCTTGAGCGCAAAGGCGCCAGTCGCACGGTCGGTGTGCTGATGGTATTCGGCATCATGATGATCGGCGGCATCGTCGCGCTCGTGATCCTGTTGCCGATGCTCAGCCATCAGGCAATGGCGTTTCTGAACAATATTCCCGAAGCGCTCGATTGGCTGCAGAAACAACTCGCACCGCGCATCGCCGCCATCGTCGGCAGCGACGTGGTCAGCATCGACATTGACGGTTTGCGCGCCGCCATCGTCGGGCACTGGCGGCAGGTCGGTTCGGTGGCGGGGCAGGTGATGTCGTCGCTGGGCCGCTCCGGGCAGGTGCTGCTCGGTTGGCTGACTTATCTGCTGCTGATCCCGGTGGTGACGTTCTACCTGCTGCGCGACTGGGATCATCTGGTGGCAGCCGTGCGTGCGCTGCTGCCGCAGCGCGCGGCGCCGACGGTGACCAAACTGGCCACTGAGATAGATGCGGTGCTGGCCGAATTCCTGCGCGGCCAAGTGACTGTCATGCTGGCGCTCGCGGCCATTTACACCAGCGGGCTGTGGCTGGTCGGCTTAGATCTGGCTTTTGTCATCGGCATGGCAGCGGGCGTAGTCAGTTTTGTGCCCTATATGGGCGTGATCGTCGGCCTGTCGTCGGCGGTGGTGGCGGCCTTTCTACAGTTCCACGATGTTGCTCATTTGCTGGCCGTGGCGGCGGTGTTTAGCGTCGGTCAATTGCTCGAGGGTATGGTGCTGTCGCCGCTGTTGGTTGGCGATCGCATTGGCCTGCACCCGGTGGCGGTGATCTTCGCGGTGATGGCCGGCGGTCAGTTGTTCGGTTTCTTCGGTGTGCTGGTGGCGCTGCCGGTGGCGGCGGTGGTGGTAGTGCTGTTACGCCATTCGCGCGACGAGTACATGAAGAGCGAACTGTACGGCCCATGAGTGCACGCGGCGCCGAACCACAACTGACGCTCGATCTGTTCAAGACCGCGCAGCACGACTTCGCAGGTTTTCGGCCTGGCGCGAATCACCAAGCGCTGTTGGCCGTGCAGCACTGGTCGCGCTGCGAGGGCGCGCCCATCGTGCATCTGCGCGGGAGTCAGGCGAGCGGCAAGAGTCATCTGCTGCAGGCCGCCATCGTCGCGGTCGCAACCAGCGGCGCGCGCGCGATGTATGTCCCGCTGCGCGAACTCTTCCCCGATGGCGAACAATTGCTCGACGACCTCGACAGCGTCGACATAATTGCGCTGGATGATATCGATGTCTGTGCCGGTCACGCCGCTTGGGAACGGCGTCTATTCACGCTCTACAACGCCGTCCATGCCAGTGAGCGTCGTTTGTTGTGGTCTGCGCGTGCCGA
>JANMJF010000367.1:0-2148 GCA_031371245.1 Pseudomonadota bacterium
GTGCAGGCCCACGGCTCGAGCACGCCGCAGAATCGCACGACCGAGAGCCGCATCATGAACCTGTTGGCGGCCGCCTTCGGCATCGAAGACTGGCCGGTCACCGCCATCAAAGCCTTCGTCGGTCATTCCCTGGCGCCGGCCAGCGCTGATCAGATGACGGTCACCCTCGGCGTGTTACGCCACGGCGTGATGCCCGGTATCAAGACCGTCGACCAACTCGCCGGCGATCTCGACGACAGTCATCTCGCCATTGCTCTGCACGACGTCGAGCTCGGCGATCGCGCCGAAGTCGCCTTCCTCAACTCCAAGGGCTTTGGCGGCAACAATGCGACCGGCGCGGTGATCTCTCCACGCCGCACCGAAGCGATGCTCGCCCAGCGTCATGGCGCCCAGGCGATGGCGGCGTGGCGCAAGCGTCAGGACGCGGTAGTCGAACGCGCCCAGGCCTATGATGCCGAATGCCTGGCGGGCCCCATGCAGCCCATCTATCGCTTCGGCGACGCACTGATCGATGAGAAGGACATCACCATCGACACCAACGGCATACATATTCCGGGCTTTGCCCATAACGTCGATTTGCGTCTCGCCAATCGCTATGGGGACATGTGCGAATGAGCGCGCCAATGGCGGTCGGCACCACCGCCGCCATCGAAGACGCGAGCCCGCTGTAGTGTCCGAGACCAAGATCTGTAGCCGTTGCGGCGCGCCTTTCGGTTGCGGGCGTAGTGACGCCGATTGTTGGTGCAGCGCCCTGCCATCACTGCCGGCCGTCGCGCTGGATGGATTGCGCGACTGCTATTGCCCGCCTTGCCTGGCGGCGATCGTCGCGGCGCGACGCGACGACGGTCAGTCCGTCGCGCAAGCCAAGGACTGAACCCATAAGATGTTGCGCTGGCCCTCGGCCCTGCTGGTCATCGCGTCGGTTCTCGGGTGTACCACGCCATCCCAGCAACCACCGCCGCCCACATCCATCGTGTCGCAAGCCCGTGGCCAGAATGGCGCGCCCGCTGTCATGCCCGATGCCACCAACCGCACTAGTCAGGGCGGTCCCGGCGCGCCGGGCAGCGGCCAGGGCTACGGCGCGGCGAGTGCCAATGCCGCCGAGGTCGAAGAAGAGGAAGTGGCAGCCGATGGCAGCACGCGTTTGATTTCCTCATCGCGGCGCGCGGCGCAGGGCGAGGGGGCCGGACAGAAAACGGGTGCGGGAGCCGCCGGCGTATCGGGTGGTGCAGCGTTGCCGCCTTCGTCGGCGTCTGCGCGTCACGGTGGCGGTGGCAGCAATGCCAGCGCGGCAGCGGCCACCTACCGTCCGTCACCGGACATGCAAGGTGTCCAGGTCGACGAGCCGGACCTTGCCCCGCGGCCGTCCGGTGACGATCGCAACGCGCCCCTCAGCAGCGGCGTGATGAGCCAGCACCAGGATGATCAAACCAACACGCGCCTCGGTGTGCGCGGCGGCCGCGATGAAGCGGGCACGATCCTTGGCACGCCAGCGGCATCGTCGCTGCCGCCCCAAACCGTGAGCGAAATGCCCGTGCGCGAGAACGACATTCTTGCGCAACAATTGCACGAGGCCGCCACCAAGGAAAAAGATCCCGTGTTGCGCGACAAGCTGTGGGCCGAGTACCGCAAGTACAAAGCGGGGCTGTGAGTGGCGCGCGTTACCGGTTGTAGCGCCGGCTTTCGCCTCCACGCCTATCGTGACTGACACCCCACTCATCGCGCCGCGACGGATCACGCCCAGGTCTTTTCATGCAGCGCCACTGCCGAACTTCGCAGCCGATGCGCGCAGCACGACACTGCCGATAGGCACCGTGGTGGTGATGCTCTTACTCGCGCTCGCGGCGACGGGGCTGCTCGTCATGCTGCCTCAGTGGACACCACCGTTAGCCGTCACGCCCAGCACTGTGCCGGGCCGTGGATCACTGCCACCACCGCCCACCACGACGCGGGTGTTCGACGCACCACCCGACGACGAACAACTCACCGCCATCGCGCGCCGTAGCGCGCAGATCCTGCTGCGCGCCAGCCTCGCGCGTGTCGTGCAATTGCAAACGCTGCAGGTCGAGCGCTGGCATCGCGCCGGTCTGCATCGTTTGCAGGAAAACATCGCGGCCGGCGAAAAGGCCTATCGCGAGCAGCGCTTTC
>JANMJF010000401.1:0-3725 GCA_031371245.1 Pseudomonadota bacterium
AAGGTGTTTCCCACTGCATTGCTTTTACTCCCGGTGTGCAGATGAATGACTAGAAACTGATGTTTCTCCCCAGTCCCGACGTTCGAAAACCTCGGGGCCACCAACAACCAAGCAGCCGGCGTGCCAAGCGGCACTCATGCAGGCCGCGCGACCAGGTGAATTTGATTCAGCAAATGAAGCAGTTAGCTAGGTGCCCAGCGATCAGATTGAGGCGTTGCCAGGGGCGTTCTGCGCAATTGATGAGGAGTGCGTCCAGGCAGCCAAGGGCATGGTTGTGAACAGCCATGCGCGGCTAGCGCTTGCGCGGAGCGGGGCGCCGTGATCCTGGAGGGTGTGATCACGACCGAGGGCGAAGACGGTGCCGCGCACATCACGCCGATGGGCTTTCGTCGCGACGCTGACACGGTACAGGTGTCGCCCTTTGTGCCGTCGATCACCCTCAGCAATCTCGCCCGTCACGGTCGAGCGGTCATCAACCTGACCGACGACGTGCGGGTCATTGCCGGTTGTCTGACCGGCCGGCGCGAGTGGCCGTTGGCACGCGCCACGCGCATCGACGGTTGGCGTTTGCGCGATTGCCTGACGCATCTCGAACTCGAAGTGACGGCGTGCGACCAAGACCCGCAGCGCCCGCGTTTCGAATGCCGCGTGGTATATGAAGTCAGCCACGCGCCTTTCGCGGGCTTCAATCGCGCGCAGGCGGCCGTGCTCGAAGCGGCCATCCTCTATTCACGGCTGGACTGGTTGGCACCCGACAAACTCGTCACCGAGATGGCCTATCTGCAGATCGCAATCGCCAAGACCGCCGGCGCCCGCGAGCGCACGGCCTGGCAATGGCTGCTGACGGCGATGGCCGAACATCCGCGTCATCGCCTGCAGCTGGAGGCAGGCGCATGAATGCAATATCGTGGGCCTGACGGTAAACCGTGTACCGGTCAGCGCGGCGCTCCGCGCTGACAGACCATCAATATCAATCACCACAAGCGAGGTAGCAGGATGGGCTGGCGTGAACGCACGATGGACGAGGTTTACTCCGAGGCGGAAGTAGAAGCACGCCTCAAAGAGCAACTACCGAGCTGGACACTGCAAGAAGGCTGGTTGCGTCGCAAATACAAGACCTCCGGCTGGAAGGGTACGCTGATGGTGGTGAACACCATCGGCCATCTGGCCGAAGCCGCCTGGCATCATCCCGACCTCACGGTTTCCTATGCCTTCGTCAATGTGAAACTCATGAACCACGCGGCCAAAGGCATCACCAACAAAGATTTCGCGCTGGCGCGAAAAATCGAAGACGTGGTGATGTGGCAGCCGGGCAGCGAAGCCGATTCACCTTTGGAAGGCACGCCGGACGATGCGCGCTTTAAGTACATCAAGTACGACTAGGGCCGAGGGCCTCCAGGGCGTTCTCGAAGAAACTTATTAACCGCTCGAAAATAATATAGCTATCGTTTTTCGAAGATCGTGGCGCCCGCACCTCGGCAGAACGGCTGCGTTCGATGTTGTCGCAGATCTTCCGCTTTGCGGTGCGCAAGCTGCGCGCCGACAACGACCTGGCCCACGCCGTGCGACAACAAGATCAGGCCGATTAAAGCGGCAGGCGCGTAGCCTCGAACTGGAAAACCAAACCGCTTACGCCGGCTGCTTTGGACAGAAACGCTTTCATTCACACAGCGCCTTAGCTAGTCTGAGCTAACTTCAAAATACTCCGGGCGCGCTGTAATGGGAACTACACAGGTCAATATGCACGAGGCGAAATCCAGGCTATCGGAGCTTGGCGAGTTGGCTCAAAAGGGCGAGAAGATCGTCATCGCGAAGGCGGGCAAGCCTTACCTGGACTTGCTCGCACATCGTGAGTCCCGGGGTAAGCGGAGCCCTGGGAGACTTGCCGGTCAGATCCGTCTGGCAGCGGATTTTGATCAGACATCGTCTGACGTGCTGGCCGACTTCGAAGGTGATGCGTGAGGCGTCTGCTTCTTGATACACAGAACGCGCTGGAACGCTGCCTGCGCTGCACCGAGATCCGTTTGACCGTATGTTGATTGCGCAAGCGCAGGCTGAAGGGTTAGACATCGTCACTGCCGATGAGCGAATCGGAAGCTACGCGGTGCGTACAGTGCCGGCACTGAAATGACCTGCGGCTTTGTCTGGGAGGCCGATGGATGGGGCGCGACAATCATCTTGGCCGGCGGTTATCCTGATTGACGCCGTCCACCGGAGAAGCGCCCGACAGGGTTTTAACCTCTGACCTTCTAGTTGGTAGTTTCGCTGCGATCCGAAAGCGCCCTATATCGTTGCGGAAAAGCCCACAAGCGATCATCTCTACTTGTCGCCAACGCCAAGGCGTTCACTCCTTCCACACTTCCGCCGTTAGCGGTAGCTCGTTGAGCTCGGCCCTCGCCTCGCGCCACGTCGGGTAATGTTTCGCGAGGAGTTCGATAAAGCGCTCGCTATGGGTAGGTTCCAGCAGGTGCACCATTTCGTGAACGATCACATACTCCAGCAGGTCTTGCGGTTTCTTCACGAGTTCCGTGTTGAGGCGGATGTGGCCCGCGCGGTGATTGCAGCTTCCCCACTTGGTTTTCATGCGCTGTAGGAAATACCCAGCGACTTTCACTTTCAGCTTCATCTCCCATTTTTTGATGAGCGGCGGCACCACCGCATGCAGAAGCGACTTGTGCCATGCGTGGATCACGTCGGCGCGTTTCTGCGCATTGCTTCCGGGGCGTACAGTCAGTGTGATGCGTTTATGGTCGAGCGACACGAAGGGCTTCATGTCCTTGCGCACGACAGTCATCAGATGACGCCGTCCCCACAGGTAATGACTTTCTCTGTCGACATATTGCCGGGGAGCTTCTCTCGCCTGTGTGGCCAGCTTGTCCTGCTGCCTCCTAATCCAACCGAGCTTGGAAAGCGCATACGCGCGCGCCACTTCGAGGCGCGTGGCTTTCGGCGCGACCAAGGTCACGCGACCATGGGGTGGATGCACGGAGAGATGGACGTGCTTGACGTCCTTCTTGGTCACTCGAATGGAAAGCTCGCCGAGTTTGATAGTCTCGCTCATCAGTAGCCGGGCTGGTTTTTGATGATTTCAAAAATTGCCTGCGTGGCCTCGCGGTCGCGAGCCATGATCGGGAATAGCGCATTCAACACTTGCTTCTCGCGGATTTCGTCGCCTTTCCAGCCCGCCGGTGCGTGCTCGCGCATGGCCTGGGCACTCTTCAGCGCGAGCGCCGCTCGTTCTTTTTGTTCCTGTGGACCTTCCTCGCGAACCACGCTTGCGCCACCCGCGAGAATGTCGGGTAGGTTGCCGTAAAGCACGATGGCCTCTGGCTTCCCATGGAGAACCGCAGGAATACCGGCGACCACATCCTTCCTGGCCATGCGCTTCACAAGGTCTTCGGCCTTCTTGAGAAACGCCTCATAGGCTGCCGCGTCGGCGCGGCTTTGCTTGATGAGATCATCCAGCAGCTTGGACATCTGTGCGTAAAACCGTGGGTCGGTGAGCTGGTCGCGGATGATGGTCTTGCGCACGTTATTGATGATGCCCTCGGCGATGGCGTTGTTAGAGAGCTTGCCTTTCTCGTTCAGTTTGCGGGCGATGGCGTCGTGAATGCCGGTCTCAATGATGAGTTCCGTGAGTGACAGCGAATTGAGATTGCCCATGTCCGCCGCTGGATCGGCCTGCACGTAGGTGTTGAGCAGGCGCCGCATGTCGGCCTCGTAAG
>JANMJF010000378.1:0-4251 GCA_031371245.1 Pseudomonadota bacterium
GGCGGCGCTCGGCGGCCGATGCCCTTGCTGCGGCGTCGCTCGCGTCCTGGACGACGATGGACGCGGCAATGCAAACGAATGGCACCATTTTTACTCCCGCGAACGAAGGACCTTTGAGGAAGTCTGGCTGGTTCGCCAGCCATGCCATCTCTGCGTGGTAGACCGGACGAAGTTCGGTGCCGTATTTGAGGCGTATCAGCAGCGGGCGGAATCCCTAGAGGCTAGGCAACTGCCGCTGTTTGCCTGACCTTACGCGCCAACCTGCTGGAAACGACCAGGGAAATGAAGCAAAATTTCAGAAAATCCAGAGCCAATATAATTTTATTTAATTATTTGTTTTTTCATTGTTTTATACCGTCTTATAAAGAAACGAGACGAGAAACGAAATGAGATCTAATCGTCGATGAGCATTCGATACGAACTACCTCAGCATTGGGCTCAATATGACCTGAACGCCGTAATTCGGCCTCTCATGGAAGCAAAGGCCGCGATGCTTGCCCTTACCCAAATACCATACCAACGCTCATGGGCGGACCAACTGCAACAAGCCCAACTAAAGCGAGAGGTTGCTGGGACGTCACGCATTGAAGGCGCAGAATTCACTGAGCGCGAACTAGACGCGGCCCTAAGTGAAACCCCAGATCAATTGGCGACAAGATCACAGCGGCAGGCTGCAGCTGCGGTGCACACCTATCGATGGATAGCCAATCTGCCCAAAGACTTCCCGATTGACGAAAAACTGTTCGTCGAAGTTCATCGGAAAATTGTAAGTGGCTGCGACGATGATCATTGTCCGCCAGGACAGATTCGTACCCGCGATCAAAACGTCACCTTTGGCGTACCAAGACATCGAGGGGTGGAAGGTGGGGAGTCGTGCAAGAACGCCTTAGTCATGCTCGCACAAGCCGCCCGAACGGTCTTTCGCGATCACGATCCAATCGTCCAAGCATTGGCTCTTCACTATCATTTTGCTTCTATGCACCCGTTTCTTGATGGCAACGGACGCACAGCCCGTGCCCTCGAAGCATTGATGCTGCAACGCGTAGGGCTCCGGGACACGTTATTCATTGCTATGTCGAACTACTATTACGAAGAAAAACCGTCGTACTTGAATTCACTAAGTGAAACCCGCGCGCGAGCACACGACCTTACGCCATTCCTAACGTTTGCGTTGCGCGGAATAGAAATACAGTGCGGGCGGCTATTCAAAGAAATCCGGTTTCATGTATCGAAAGCACTGTATCGAAACACCGTTACGGATCTTTTTGGCCGTCTTCAATCAGCCAGAAAGCGGGTAATGTCCGCACGACACGTGCAGTTGCTCAACCTGCTTCTGGACGAGGGGGATCTAAAAATTGGAACTCTAAGGACACGGACACTACACGTCTACAACGTGCAGAATCCAACAAAGGCGCTTATTAGAGACCTTACATATCTATTGAATCTAAAGGCGATTACATATGCCAAGAAAGGTGATCCTATTGAAGCGTACGTCGGAATAAATCTCGATTGGCCCACCCAGATCACTGAGACCGAATTTTTTAGACAAGCTAAAGAAATGCCAAAGGGAAAAATTTACTCATTTCTTTCTACATAGCGGCACCCATGCCAACGACACGACACGCGGCTGGTTCGCTCAGTCGACGCCTGCGCCAGATCTCGGCCGTGCATGGCCGCAACGGACTGGCCGTCGATGAGGCGCTGGCCTAAGGCGCGGGTGTGGCGGGCGTGCCGGTGGCACGACCATCGCCCGCGCTGGCCGCTGCACCGCTGCTACCCACAGCGCTCTGCGCTGCGGCCCGCTCGCGACGCTCGCGCAACAAGGCCTCGCGCTTGCGGCTGTCGCGGTTGAACCAGCGGTATTTGAGATTGCCGATGAGGCCCGAGATCGGGCGCAGGAAGGCGCCCTTGATGTTGCCGTCGGCGGCCTGGTTGACCACTTCCTCGAAATTCGACTGGGCGTCTGCAACCGATCCCCAGATGCGGAATTCCGGGCCGCGCCAGTAGCCGAGCGGGTTCTGCGTGTCCTGCATCAGATCCATGCTGTAGAGGATCGCCGCGCCGCGTCCAAGCATATCGAGATGGGCGTTCAGTTCGAGCGGGCTGTCAACGATGTCGCTGCCCTGCTGATATTGGATGCCGCCGCTCGCGGTCAATGCGACGGTCGGACTCAAGACCTGGAACTGCTCGATGGTGACGTTGCGCGATTCGTCGCGCATCAGATGGATATCGATGGTGTCGTAATCGATACGCACGATGTAATTCACCAGGCGTGCGATGGTGCCGGCACCGAAACCGCCGGTCGGCACATAGGAGAGGGTTTCGCCCACGACACCGAGCACGTCAGTGGCACCGAGTACCAGGCCGCTGTCCGGCGGCAGGGTGCGGAACAGGCCATCGCGGCTCTGCATGCGGATGTCGAACAGAATCTTGTTGCGCAGTTGCGAGAAATTCGGAAACTCGCCGAAGGCCTTCACGTCGCCACCGAACAGACCCTCAATGCGCGGCTTTTCGCCTGGCACCAATGCCGTGAAAAACTGACTGAGATTGAAGTCCTTGATGGTGCCGGTCAGATCGAGCTTATAGGGTTGCGCCGCCTGCGCGTCGAAACGCGTCTGGCCATCGAAGTGCAACGCACTGTCGTGAAAATGCGCCTTGATACCGTTGAAAGCGAGTTTACGCCGGCGCACGTCGAGCTGACCGCCGACATCGGTGAAGGCCAGGTAGTCGGTATAGAACAGCTTGTCGATCTGCAGATTGACCACCACCGCCGGCGCTAGCACCTTCCACACGGCGTGGGTGTCGGGCGTTTCGTTGAGCGCGATTTTAACCACTTTGGCCCGCTCGGCAGGCGTGGCCCGGTCGGTCGGCGGCGTGGCTGAGCCGCTCTTGATGGCCTGCGCGGTGGCGAGGATGTCGTTCAAATAGAAAACTTCACTGGCGATATCGAGATTCAGCACCTGTGTCTCGTCGGGCTGTGGCGCGAAATGCCCGCTGACCGTGGCATTGCTGAGCCCCGACTTGCCGCGTCCGAGCAAGGGCGCAGTGAATGAGAAGCCATGACCGTCGGCCGCCATTTCTCCGCTCACCGGCAGTTCGAAGGTCTTGATCGCGAGTGCTTCATCGGCAGTGAGATGATCGAGTACGGCGTTGGCGGTGATCTTGCGCGCTGGATCGATCGCAACTTCAAAAGCCAGCGTACCGCTCTTCAGTTTATGCGTAGGCAGCACGGCGGGCTGCGCCAGCAGCTGCGGCAGATCGGCGTCAAGCTTGGCATCGAGCAGCGTCAGAGCGACCGCCTGGTCGGGATCGATATGGGCGGTGATATAGCCGCTCAAGGCCGGCGTGGCCGGCTGCGCGGCAAAACTCAGGGCGAGATCCTTGAGCCGCGCGCGGATCTCATGGCCCTCGAAGCTGACGCTGGCATTGGTCTTGAGCGAGAACTCACGCAGCAGTTCGCGCGCGCCGTCGTTGACACGCGCCGCATCGACACCCAGCGGCGCGAGGGTAGCCGCGCGCAGAATCTTGCCGTCGGAGCGGATGCGCAGACTGGAATTGATCTCGGCGAAACTCAGCGGGCCGAGCGGCACGAAACGATTGAGGGTTTCCGACGACAGATCCTTGATGTCGAGCGCCGCTGCGCCGACAAAATACTGGGCGAGATCTTCGCCTTTGGCGAGACGAGTTTTGATCACCAGCCCGGGATTTGCATCGAGGCTCAGCGTTGCGCGCTCGCCAATAGCCAGCTGGGCGTGACTGCGTTTGACCTTGATAGTCTCGCCCTTTGCATCGATATCGAAATCGAGGGTCCCATGCAGCGGTATCGCCGGCAGCGGCGCGGCCAACGCGCTGGCCACCAGCGGTTGGGCGGCAAGTTGCGCGATGTCCAATGCGAGGTGGCCGTTGGTCGCCAACTGCGGCGGCTGATCTGCTTCGTGGTGCACGGCGACGTCGAGGTCGCCGCTGACAAGATTGGCGCGGCCGCTGCGGATGTTCAAACCTTTGAGCGCGGCGCGGCTGTCGCTGGGGCTGTACAGAAGATCCGGCATGCCCCTGATGGTGAGGCCGTGCAGCAGCTCGACGCCATCACGGCGCAGGTCTAAGCCTTCAATGTTGAGGGGGCCGGCGGCGGTCAAGGCCAAGGTACCGGCGCTGGGTGCGACCAGTTTGAAGTCGGCGCTGGCAAGATGCCCGCTCAAGATCACACCCGGCAACAACGGGTTGAGCCAGGCGAGATCGATGCCGCGCGTT
>JANMJF010000403.1:0-2123 GCA_031371245.1 Pseudomonadota bacterium
GCGATACCCATCGCCGGCAGATTGACCAGGCCGCCGTCGTAGGGGCCGCGTACCAGCGCGTTGGGGATGTCGAGATGGAAAGCATTTTCGATCAAGCCCACCACATAACCCGACCAGCCGACCGACACCGCGCCCGCCGCCACCGCATATTCGAGAATCAAAGCCCACCCCACCAACCAGGCAATCAGTTCACCCATTACCGCATAGCTATAGGTGTAGGCCGAGCCGGAGACCGGTACCATCGCCGCCATTTCGGCGTAACACAGCGCGGCGACTGCACACACCACACCGGCGATGACGAAGCTCGCCATCATGCCCGGCCCGGCCTTTTGCGCGGCTTCCGCCGTCAGCACGAAAATGCCAGTGCCAATCACCGCACCAATGCCGAGCATGGTCAGCTGAAAGGCGCCGAGCGAGCGGTGCAGGGATTTCTTCTGGGCTGTCGCGAGGATGGCGTCGAGCGATTTGACACGGCCAAAAATCATTGCGGCTACCTTCGTTTCTAATACTTGATCATGAGTGCGATATAGCCAATGTACGCGATGCTGTTCAGCACTACCTGCCAGACTTTGATCTGCGCGCGGCGCGCAATGAAGAACATCCACAGACCGGCGAGATAGGTCGCGACGATGCCGCCGAGGATTTCACCGTTGGCCACCCACGGCGTAATGGTCAGGCCGAGGGCGGGTAATAGACTGCCTTGGAATACCATCGCGCCGGTGATGTTGCCAAACGCGAGGGTGTCCTTGCCGCGACGGATCCAGAACAGGCTGTTGACCTGTTCGGGCAGTTCGGTCGCGATAGGGACCACCAGCAGCGCCAGCAGCAGTGGCGATATGCCGAACAGCGCCGAGGCGTGCTCGATGCCGTTGACGAAAATTTTTGCGCCATAGATCAACAAGCCGAGCCCGACCACACCTTGCAAAGCGGTTACCAGCGCATGGGGCGGCAGACCGAGGCGGGTCAGGAACAGGGGCGAGTGGGCGACTGTGCCGTGTCCGTCTTCGACCAGCTGGGCCGACGCGCGCAGGGTTAACAGCACGTAGATGAAATAAATGCCGACTAAGGTAATGGCGGCTGTGACGCGCAACAGGGCGGCCGTCGGCGGCAGGTAAAGCGAGCCACAGGCCAGGCCAAAGGCGAGCAGGAAAAATGACAGGTCGCGATGCAGGCCGACCCGCTCCGGCTGCAGCGTGCCGCTGATGCCGCGCTTGCGGACCACCGACAGTGCCATCAGTGACAAACTCAGGGTCGACAACATGAGTGGTGCACCGAGAATCGCACCCGTGCCCACTTCCATATTGACGGCGCGGTCGGCGCCGCCGGCCATCACCGCCACCAGCGGCACCATGCTTTCCGGCATGGCCGTGCCGATCGCGGCGAAGATAGAGCCGGTCACCCCCTCGGAGATGCCTAAGTGCTCGCCGAGGTGTTCGAGTGCATTGGTGAAGATTTCAGCTGCCGCCAGGATCAGCGACAGTTTGAGCAGGATTTCCAACCAGATCGGCATGCGTGGCTCTCGTAGGCAGCAGTCGTTTCAACAGTCTTTTTTTGGCGCCGGCCAGCCCATGCGACCCGGGCATCTTAGTTAATTCGCGCGCGCCGGCAAGGACCTGGGATTGAATTGCCGAACCATAGCCTTCGGTGTAGGCTCCGCGCCTCGTCCAGCCACCGCCCATCTCCCCACACCGCAGGCGCGTCCATGTTCCATCGTTTGGTTCTTTCCTCATGCTGAGTATCCACGCCTGGCTGACCCTGGCCGTGATCGTCGCTATTTTCGGCAGCCTGGCGCTGACCCAACTGGCCACCGATCTGGTGATGCTGGCCGGCCTCACTGTGCTGCTCGTCGGTGGGGTCTTAAGTCCGCGCGAGGCACTGGCCGGCTTTGCCAACGAAGGCGTGATGACGGTTGGTGTCCTTTATGTCGTGGTGGCCGGCCTGCGTGACACCGGCGCGATGTCAGCCCTGGCCCAGGAATGGTTCGGCCGGCCACGTAGTGTGGCCGCCGCGCAGTTGCGCATGATGCTGCCGGTAGCTGGCATATCGGCCTTTATGAACAACACACCCTTGGTCGCCGCCATGTTGCCGGCGGTGTCGGACTGGGGCCGTCGCCTGCAGATCCC
>JANMJF010000382.1:0-1550 GCA_031371245.1 Pseudomonadota bacterium
GTCAAGCAGCCTTCCAAGACCGATGCCATGCCGTGGTCGCGTGCCGAATTCGAGCTGCGTCTGCGTGCCAAACAGAAGTTCTACCACATCAATCACCCTTTCCACCTGCGCATGAATGGCGGTGATCTCGATCGCGCTGCCATTCAGGGCTGGGTCGCCAACCGCTTCTACTACCAGACCAGCATTCCCGTGAAAGATGCGGCGGTACTGGCTAATTGCCGCGACCGTGACGCACGCCGTTTGTGGGTACAACGCATCATCGACCACGACGGCACGGCCGGTGACGAAGGCGGCATCGAGGCTTGGCTGCGTCTAGGCGAAGCGGTTGGCCTGTCACGTGAGGAAGTATTGGACGAGCGTCATGTGCTGCCCGGCGTCCGTTTCGCGGTTGATGCCTATGTCAATTTCGCGCGCGCCGCGACCTGGCAGGAGGCCGCTTGTTCGTCGCTTACGGAAATGTTCGCGCCCGAAATTCATCAACGCCGCCTCGACAACTGGCCCGCTGCCTATCCGTGGATCGAGTCCCAGGGCTACGACTATTTCCGCAATCGCCTGGCCGAAGCGCGGCGTGATGTGCAGCACGGCCTGACCGTGACGCTTGAGCACTTCACCACCCGCACCGCGCAGGAATATGCGCTCAACATCCTGCAGCTCAAACTCGACATTCTGTGGACCATGTTGGATGCGATGTGGATGGCCTATGTTGCCCACATGCCGCCCTTTCACGGCTGCGAAGCACAGGCATGACGATGGACAACGACAACCGCGTGCCGCTGCTCAAGACCATGTACCGTTTTCAGTGGGAGCCGGCGCAGTCCGCTCACGTGCTGCTCTACCCGGAAGGCATGGTGAAACTGAGTGGCAGCGCTGGCGAGATCCTCAAACGCATTGATGGTCGGCGCAGTGTCGCGCTGATTATCGAGGAATTGAAGGCCGCTTTCGGTGGTGCACCGGTGGATGACGACGTACGCAACTTTCTCACACAGGCCGAAGCCAATGGCTGGATCACCCTCTGACATCTCCGGCCGGCCACTGTGGCTGCTGGCCGAGCTGACCTATCGCTGTCCACTACAGTGCCCTTATTGCTCCAATCCCGTCGATTTTGCGCGACGCAGCGAGGAGCTCGGCACCGACGAGTGGGTCAAGGTCCTGCGTGAGGCCCGCCAGCTCGGCGCCATGCAGCTCGGCTTCTCCGGCGGCGAACCACTGTTGCGCCCGGATCTGGAGGACTTGATCGGCGAGGCGCGGGCACTCGGTTACTACAGCAATCTCATCACCTCAGGGGTCGGCATGGATGAAGAGCGCGTCGCGCGTTTCAAACAGGCGGGCCTCGATCACATTCAAATCAGCTTTCAAGCAAGCCAGGCAGAATTGAATAATTTCCTGGGCGGCACGGCGAGCTTCCAACACAAGCTGGAGATGGCACGTGCAGTCAAGGCGCAGGGCTATCCGATGGTACTGAACATTGTCCTGCATCGTCAGAACATCGATCAGATCGAGGACATCATTCGCATGACCATCGATCTCAAGGCCGATTTCGTCGAACTGGC
>JANMJF010000426.1:0-5778 GCA_031371245.1 Pseudomonadota bacterium
GCGCCTGGCCGGCACCGGTGTGACGCTGAATCTGGACAACCTCTCAGGCAGCCAACTGCGCGGCATCGAGAGCATTGATGTGACGGGCACGGGTGGCAACACCCTGAGCTTGAATGTGCAAGACCTGCTGAATCTCTCCGATACCAGCAATACGCTGACCGTCATCGGCGATCTGAACGATGCCATCGTCGCAACGGGCGGCTGGGGCACGGGGGTGAATCTCGGTGGTGTCACTCAGTACACCCATGGCCACGCCATCTTGCTGGTCGACAACGATCTGCTGACTAACGCCGGAACGTCCATCGTCTAAGTCAGACTTGCATTTGGATTGAGGATCAGCGGCGTGACATGCGCGCCATGGGCCGCTGTCGTTGCTTGCGTGTATGGACCGCTGCCCCCACGCCGCGATAGATTCAGCCTCAGTCCGATCGCTGCTAATTGCAGGCCGCATATCGCCTCACCCGCGCCCCTCAAATTTGTTCACTCGTTCGCAAGTTTTCTAGTTCTTTGTGACGCTCCGCAGACATTGCCAACCAGGGCACGTTTCGAGACCGCGCAAAATACGAAGATACATTTCGTAACAATTGGTCCCTATTGTGAGATTTCAGTCTGCTAGGCCACATATGACCCAGCAGCGCAAACACGTTCACCACCGAATCCCGCGGTGAGCGGGTGAGTGAGGCTCCACCGTAAGGCCGGCCACTCTCTACTTTGTAAATCGCGCGACCTGGTCTGGGTCGGGGAAAAAAGACACAACACCGCCCTATGACGCGACCTCGGTCGCCGTCACTGGCCTTGTCGTGCCAAAAAAACATCAAACGACGTCCGGTACCGGGCCAATCGGTAGTAGGCGGCGAGCACGTGAGAGCACAACATGGCGATTTTAAGCGGCACCAATTTCGACGACGCAAACCTTCAGGGCACGATAGACGACGATCAAATCAGCGGCCTGGATGGTGACGACACCCTCTACGGCCTGGCCGGCGACGATATCCTGCTCGGCGGGCTCGGCAACGATGTACTCGACGGCGGCGTCGGCGCAGACCACATGACCGGCGGTGCTGGCGCCGATACCTATTTTGTCGACAACGCAGGCGATGTCATCGTCGAAGACTGGTTCGCTGGCGTCGATACCGTGTATTCGTCGATCAGCTACACCATGGCCGCCAACGTCGACAAGATGTTCTTGACCGGTAGCGCGGTCAGCGGCATCGGCAACACGTTGAACAACGTCATTTATGGAACTGCCGGCGACAACATCCTCGACGGCGGCTCCGGCAGCGATACCCTCTATGGCGGTGCCGGCAATGACATCTATTACGTGTCGTCGGGCTTCGATCTTGTCATCGAAGCGGCCAACCAGGGTACCGATCTGATCAGGGCCAACGTCAGCCACAGCTTGAACAATTCCAACGAAGTCGAAAACCTGGAACTGTTCGGCACGGCCAACATCAATGCCACCGGCAATTGGCTCAACAACGTGCTACTGGGTAACAGCGGTGCCAATGTCATCAATGGCGGCACTGGTGCCGATTACATGGCCGGCGGTGACGGCAACGATACCTATGTGGTCGACAATCTGGCCGACGTCGTCAGCGAATTGGCGGGTGTGACTGCCGGCGTTGATCTGGTGCAGAGCGCCGTCAGCTATACCCTGCAAGCCAATGTCGAAAACCTCACGCTCACTGGGACTGCGGCGCTGAGCGGCACCGGCAACGCGATGGCCAATGTCATCGTCGGCAATGGCGCAAATAATCTTCTCAGCGGCGGCGGCGGCGCTGATACGCTGCGTGGCGGGGCCGGCAACGACATCCTGATCTACGACCCTGCGGCTATCACCCTTGATGGCGGCGTCGGTACCGACACTTTGCGTGTGACCGGCAGTGGCCTGGTCTTGGATCTGGCGACGCTCGGCAATGTGAGTTCGATCGAACGCATCGATCTTGGCAGCGGCGGCAACAGCCTGCAGGTCGACGAGATCTCGTTGCGGGCGCTTTCCGACCTCGACAGCCTGGTGATCGACGGCGGTCTCAATTCGCACCTGACGATGAACGGCGGCTGGAGTTTTGTCGGGGATGTCGGTGCCTATGGGCGCTACAGCTCGGGCACCACGACCTTGGATGTCGCGCACACGGTCAGTATAGGAGCGGCGCAAGCCAATAGTGCGCCGCTGCTCAATCTGTGCCCGGCGCAGCAAATCAACGAAGGCAGCGCGCTGATTTTCAGCACCGTCAATGGCAACGCGCTGACGACCGGCGATGCGCAGGGAGATGCGCTGACCGCCGTGCTGCTCGCCGCGAACGGTACGCTCACCCTTGCCCAGACCACCGGTCTGACCGCAGTCAGTGGCAATGGCGGCAGTGCGCTAACCATCACGGGTAGCAGCAGCGCAATCAACGCCGCCCTGGACGGCCTGCGCTATACGCCATCGGTAAACTATTTTGGCAATGCGCAGATCAGTTTCGACCTGACCGACGCGCAACTGAGCACCGTAGGCAGCGTGAATGTCACCGTCAACGCCATCAACGACGCGCCGCTCATGACAACGGCCGGCGGCACAGCAGCCTATACCGAAGGCGGCGTGGCCATGGCCGCAAGCAGCGCCATCACCCTCACCGATGTCGATTCGACTACCCTCGCCTCGGCCAGTGTTGTGATCAGGGGCTTCGTCGCCGGCGACACCCTCACCACCTCGACCCTCGGCACCACCATAAGCGCAAACTACAACGCGGTAAGCGGCGTGCTGGCCTTGAGCGGTGTCGATACGCTCGCCCATTACCAGCAGGTATTGAACGCGGTGCGCTATGCCAGCACCAGCGTCGATCCGACCAATGGCGGCGCCAGCACCGTGCGTAGCTTCGACTGGAGCGTCAACGACGGCGCGACCGTCAATGCCCAGAGCAGCGTTGCGACCAGCATTGTCAATGTCACGGCAATCAACAGTGCACCGCTCAACACGGTGCCGGGCGCGCAGACCATCGCCGAAGATAGCGCGCTTAGCTTGAGCGGCACCAAGGCCTTGAGTGTCACTGATCTCGACGCCGGCACACAGCCCGCGACCATCAGCCTGACGGTCGCTCATGGCACCTTAACTTTAGGCGTCACCACTGGCTTGAGCGGCGATTTGAACGGCGCGGACGGCAATCTTGCCCTGGTCGGCACGCTGGCCAACGTCAACGCCGCTTTAAATGGTCTGGTCTATCGTGGGGTCGCGAATTATAACGGCGCAGACGCCCTCACGATCACCAGCAACGATGGCCTTGGCCTGCGCGACACCGATAGTGTCGCTATCACCATTACGCCGATGAATGATGCACCGGTGCTGGATGCCAGTAAGAGTCCGGCCCTGGCGAACATCAACGCGAATGCGGCGGCACCGAGCGGCGCGGTCGGCAGTGTCGTCACGAGCCTGGTCGCTCTGGCCGGCGGCGGCGGTCTCGACAATGTCACCGATGCCGAGGGCGGGTCTATCGGTGTGGCCGTGACCGCTGTCGACGCCTCGCGCGGCACATGGTGGTTTTCCGTCAACAACGGCAGTGTGTGGACGGCCGTCGGTGCGGTATCGACCACCAGCGCGCTGTTGTTGTCGGCCTCCAGTCGTCTGTATCTGCAGCCCACCGCCGGTTTCAGCGGCACGCTGCCGAACGCGCTGAGTTTCCAGGCCTGGGACGGCAGTATCGGCAACGCCGGGACCCGCATGTCGACCGCTGGCAGCACCGCATTCAGCAGCGCCAGCGATAGCGCCAGTATCACCGTGTTTGGCACCGTCAACGCGATTGCATCATTTGCACTCGACACCATCCAGCTCGGCAGTGGCAACGGCTTCCGCATAAACGGCAGCGTGTCGTCCGACGAGTCGGGTACAGCCACGAACAGAATTGGCGACATCAACAACGACGGCATTGCCGACATCATCGTGTCGGCACCGAAGGCATCTAATGGCAGCGCACCGGTGGCCGGCGCGGTTTATGTCGTTCTCGGCCAGGCCAGCCGAAGCAGCGATGTCGATGTGGGCAGCCTGAACGGCACCAACGGCGGCTTCAAGATCGGTGGTCAGGTGGGTGACAACCTTGGTGTTGCAGTGGCCGGTGCCGGCGATATGAACGGCGATGGTCTCAACGACGTGGTGTTCGGTGCGCCGTCCAAAGGCCTTGGCCAAGGTGAGGCCTATACCTTGTTCGGTACCACGGGCAGCCTGAGCCCCTTCAATGGCTTCCTGCCGGTCAATCTGAACCCCGCGAGCGTTACCTTCCCCGCCAACGACGGTTTCAAGATGGTGGCGCCATCGGCCTTTGGTCTGCGCACCGGTGAAGCCGTCGCCGGCGGTGGTGATTTCAATGGCGACGGCTTTGCCGATGCCGTGGTCGCGATGCCCCTGGTCGATACCAATGGGGCGGCGGCGGGGGATTCCCAGGGCCAGGTCTTCATCGCCTTCGGTGGTCCTTTGGGTTTCGCCAATCTGTCGTTGACGACGGCCGGCATGAACGGCACGCGGGGCATCAATCTCGATGGCACGGTTGATTTCGGTCAGGCCGGGCGCGCAGTGGCGATGGGCGACGTGAATGGTGATCACCTGACGGACGTCATCATTGCCGCGCCGGGCATCAACAGTGTTTATGTCGTGTCGGGTAGCACGGTCAACACCGCGCGCGACAATCTCAATCTGAATACGCTGAACGGCGGCAGTAGCGGCGTGAAGATCGTCGGCCCGAGCGGGATTGGTTTTGGCACGCAGGTGACCAATGTCGGCGACGTCAATGCCGATGGTCGGGATGACTTTCTAGTGCTGGCACCGACCGCCTTCCCGGTATCGGGTGGACGCTTTGGCGGTGCGGCGTATGTGATCTTCGGCACCGACAATGCCACGCTACAGACGCTCAACGTCGCGGCTCTGAACGGCACGAATGGGTTTCTGGTGCATGGTGCGATCTTCGTGCCGCCGTTCGGCTTCTATGGCGGCTTGTCCGACGCGGCAGCGGCCGGCGATGTGAATGGCGATGGTATCGATGACATCGTGCTGACCCAGACCTTGGTGCCCCAGGGTTTCGACCAACTGGGCGAAACCTTCGTCATTTATGGCAAGGCTGGCAGTTTCGCCGACATGAATAATCTCGACCTGCATACCGGCTTGAACGGCAGCAATGGCTTGCGCATCGTCGGCGCGGGGGACGATTCCAATGTCACGCAGGTGAGTGGCGCGGGCGATGTGAACAATGACGGCTTCGACGATTTGATACTGTCCATCCCGTTCGGTGGTCCGATCACGGCGGGCCTGTCGATTGTGATCAACGGGGGTGACTTCCGTGCTGATGGGGCGTCGGTCGGTACGACTACCACCGGCGCGGTTTCCAGTGGTGCCGACACGGTGACGGGCACGGCGGGTGTTGACCGTATCGATGGCGGGGCGGGCAATGACACACTCAACGGTGCCGATGGCAACGATGCCTTGATGGGCGGCGTGGGCAACGACAACCTAACGGGCGGCAATGGCGTTGACATTCTGATCGGCGGCCAGGGTGATGATGTGCTGGATGGCGGTGCAGGCGCGGATGCGCTGTACGCCGGTCCGGGTAACGACACCTTGGTGTGGGATCCGGCAGATCTGCGTGTGGATGGCGGCTATGGCAGCGACACTTTGCGCCTGGCCGGCACCGGTGTGACGCTGAATCTGGACAACCTCTCAGGCAGCCAACTGCGCGGCATCGAGAGCATTGATGTGACGGGCACGGGTGGCAACACCCTGAGCTTGAATGTGCAAGACCTGCTGAATCTCTCCGA
>JANMJF010000470.1:0-3512 GCA_031371245.1 Pseudomonadota bacterium
GCGCAGCTGATGGCGTTCAGATAGGCACCACGATGATGGTAGACCACGCCTTTGGGATTGCCGGTCGTGCCGGAGGTATAACACAGCGCCATGGCTTGCCATTCGTTGTCCGGTAACACCCACGGGAAGTCGGCGTCACCAGCGGCGATGAAGTCCTCGTATTCCATGACGCCGATACGGTCGTGACAGGCCGCCTCTTCATCGGCGATATCGATGACCAGTGGCCGGACCGCAGCCATGGCCAGCGCATCGCGCGTGACCTGGGCGAACTCGGTATCGACCAGTACGACCTTGGCCTCGCCGTGATCGAGGATGAAGGCGATGGCCTCGGCATCGAGACGGATGTTGATCGGGTTGATGACGGCGCCCGTGGCCGCAATACCGAACAGTCCTTCGTAGAACGCCGGAATATTGGTCGCGATCACGGCCACCGTATCGCCACGGCCGATACCGCGTTGGGCCAGTGCCGAGGCCAGACGCCGGCAGCGCGTGAAGGTTTCCATCCAGCTGAAACGGCGCGCACCATGGACTACCGCCAGACGCTGGGGATAGACCGCCGCCGCGCGTGCGATCATGCTGAGCGGCGAGAGCGCCACATAGTTGGCGGGAACCTGATCGAGATCTTGTTCGTAGGGATTGCGGGCGGCGTCGTTCATGCCGGGAATTCCTCGTGCGATTTGGGCGATGGGGCGCGCGGCTTAAGGCGAAATCAGTGCTGTCGATTCAGCGGTCCTGCCATTGCGGCGCACGCTTCTCGATGAACGCGTTCAAGCCCTCGACGCCATCGCTCGCGAGCAGATTGCACAGCAGTTCCTCGGATGTGCCGCGATAAGCGCTGTCCAGCCCCTGCTCGAGCTGACGATAGAACGAGGCCTTGCCGAGGCGCACGGCGTATTGCGATTTATCGGCGATGCGCGTGGCCAGCGCGCGGGTGCTGGCCGCGAGTGAGGCATCGTCTACAACGTGATTGACCAGGCCGATCTCAGCGGCGCGCGCAGCGTCGATGAAGTCACCGGTCAACAGCATTTCCAGCGCGTGCTTGCGCGCTACCACGCGACTCAGCGCCACCGACGGCGTCGCGCAGTAGAGCCCGTTCTGGATGCCATTGGTGGCGAAACGCGCACTGCTGGCCGCCACTGCCAGGTCGCAGCTCGCCACCAACTGACAGCCGGCGGCGGTGGCAATGCCCTGCACCTGGGCAATCACCGGCTGGGGCAGGGCGACGATGGTCTGCATCATGCGTGAGCAATCCGCCAGCAAACGACGATAGAAGGCCTCGTCGCGATTGGCATTCATTTCTTTCAAATCATGGCCGGTGGAAAAAGCCTTGCCAGTGGCGGCGATGATCACTACCCGCACTTTATCGCTGGCGGCAATCTCCGTCAGGCGCGTGCTGAGTGCGGCAATGACAGCGCTGGTCAGGGTGTTGTAGCGCGCCGCGCGATTGAGAGTGAGGGTGGCGATGCCGTCACTGAGATCGAATAGGACATCGGCCTCGGCGGCGTTCTGTACAGGGTTTGCGGTCATCGTCTGGCTCCCGGTCTGGACCCTCATTGTCGAGGGCGCACTCGGCCCGCGCAAGCGCGCGGCAGGGCGATGGTATCCTGGCCACCAGCGCAAAGTTTAAATACATTTTTAACCTCATCATCTGCGCATTCCAGGGGAGAGCAGCATGCAGTACCGAGACATTCTCTATCAGGTCGACGAGCCGGTGGCGCTCATCACCATGAACCGACCTGAACGGCTGAACGCCTTCACGCGCACCATGCTGGCCGAGATCCGCCATGCAGTTGCCGCCGCCGAGCGCGATCCGCGCGTGGTCGGCATTATTCTCACGGGTGCCGGGCGCGGCTTTTGTGCCGGCATGGATATGGCGGCCCTCGATGAGATTTCGGCAACGGCGAGCCTGGCCGATGAGCAAGACACGGCCTTGGCCGCCGCGCCTGGCGACGCCGCCATGGGCGCCGATTTCAGCATCGCCTACACCTATCTGCTGGCGGTGCGCAAACCGGTGCTGGCCGCCATCAATGGCCCCTGCGCAGGCCTAGGCTTTTGTTTCGCGATATTGAGCGACATGCGTTTTGTCGAGCGTCAGGCCAAATTCAGTACTGCCTTTGCCGGCCGCGGCCTGGTCGCCGAGCACGGTGTGAGCTGGTTGCTGCCGCGCTTGATTGGCAGCTCGCGCGCGCTGGATA
This sequence comes from Pseudomonadota bacterium, assembly GCA_031371245.1. Taxonomy (GTDB): domain Bacteria; phylum Pseudomonadota; class Gammaproteobacteria; genus JADJYF01. Next base: position 2,196 of record JANMJF010000470.1, read on the forward strand.
TTCTATGGAGCGCGCGGCGTTTCGATGGTGTCGAAGCGGAAAAGCTCGGTCTGGCCGATCGCCTGTGTGAAACCGGCGGCGCCGTGCAAGCTGCTCGCGAGTACATCGCCGAGCTGGCGCGCACGGTCTCGCCAGCCTCAATCATGATCATCAAGCAGCAGGTCTATCGTCACCTGATGGTGACCCTGGGGCCGGCCATGGAGGAGACCAATCGCCTCATGGAAGAAAGCCTTGCGCGCCCGGATTTTCGCGAAGGCGTGCGCTCCTTCCTCGAACAGCGCGAACCGGCCTTCAAGCGCGTAAGTCTGTAAGAACGGTCGCCCTACACCTATTCGGGGGGAAGATCGCCCCGTCTTAGGATCGGAAATCCCATCCCATGGGTGTTTCGTGCGCGGTGCGCGGCCCCGTGCTTGAGGTGGATCAAACAAAGCGGCCATGATTATGCGAGCGTCGATGGACTTGTGCCGGCCGCGACTTACATCCGGTGAAGCCGACCATCGTCATGCCATTCAACCACGGGAGAAACCGACCATGCGCGTAGGCGCCACCATCTTCAATCAGAATTATTCGGACTGGGATCGTTACGAAGCCGAAGAACGCGGCGAGCAGGTCGCGACGCGTCCACAGCAATCCGATCGCGACATCGTTGTCGAAGAACTGGACATCGCGCGGATCGCCGATGACACCGGCTTCGACGCGGTGTGGACCATCGAACATCACTTTACGCCCTATACGATGATCACCAATCCGCTGCAGTACTTGAGCTATGTGGCGGGCATCACCAAGCGTGTTGATCTCGGCACCATGGTCACCGTGCTGCCGTGGCACAACCCGGTGCGCGTCGCTGAAGACATCAATATGCTCGACACCTTCTTAGGACCGAAGCGCGAGATCATCTGCGGCGTCGGTCGTGGTCTAGGCCGGCGTGAATACGCCGGCTTGAGCATCGATCAGGGCGAGGCGCGCGAGCGCTTTGATGAGTCGCTGCAAGTGCTGAACATGTTGCTTGCGACTGGCAAATGTGACTTCGATGGCAAGCATTACCAGATTAAAGGCCTGAAACTTCGCCCGCAGCCAGACCGCGATCTGAGCCCCAATCTGTGGTGCGCCGGTGGCACCGACGAGACGGTCGAGATCATCGCCCGTCACGGTGTGCGTCCGCTGGTCATTCCGACCACCAGCCTAGGTCTATCGCTGGAGACCGCGCGCAAGTACGCCCGTCTGCACGCCAAGGCCGGCTTCGCGCCGTCCAAGACCAAGCTCGCGTTGTGGACTTATGTCGCTGAGACCGAGGCCGAGGCCCGTGCCGGTGCCGAG
>JANMJF010000479.1:0-8283 GCA_031371245.1 Pseudomonadota bacterium
ACCACTTGGAGGCCGGTCCATGGCAGGACTCGCAGCCCACGCCGTCGGACAACTGGAAGCGTTTGCCGCGTACCTCTGCAGGCACGAAGGTGGCGTGACAGCCGAGGCATTCGGGCGCGGTGCCGGCGTTCTCCAGACCGAGCTTATGCGCGATGCGCTGGCCCTTGTCTTCGATCAACACGCGGTAGGCCTTGGCATGGGCATCGTCGCGATGCCAGCTCAGAAATTCGGTCTGACTGATGCGCGCGTCGCCCACCGGATGGCCAGCACCGTGGCAGGTGGAGCCTGCGCAGGTAACGACACCGAGATACTTGGGCGGGCTAGTTGGGCCTTCCTCGGCCCGCAGCATGCCCTGCGTCAATGCCAGGAGCAGCGCCAGGACGAAACCGACGCCGCGTCCAGACATCGGCGCAGCGGCTCGTGAGCGGGTAGCTGATCGACGCCTCATTACTTCAATCCCGTGCGCATTGCGCGATTACTTGGCGACTGCGGCGGCGAGCTGGTCGAGCGCGGCGACGAAGGTCTTGGCGCGGTAGCTCCGATCGTCACCGACGGCGACATAAACACTATCGAGTGCCAGGCTGGCGCGCTGATAACGTGCGGCGCTCAGCCCTTGTTGTTCATAGTCGGCCGCCAGCAAAGTCGCAGCCGACATCGCGATACTTTCCGCCGCAGCAAAGGCCAGCGGCTGTTCGGTGTGGGCTTCGGCACACAGCGCGGTGATCACTGCTTTCAGATCGCCGCGCTGCTCGCCACGATCCTCCATCGCCTTAGCGAGCGTTGTTAGACGATTCTTGAGCTTTTCCAGCACGCGGTCACGATGGGCGGTATCGGCCAGCGCGCCTTGCAGTTCATGGCTATCTTCGCGCAGTCGGCCCACCTCGCTCGGTGCGGCCACACTGGCAAGCGCGCGCAGTACCACCAGTGGCGCGTCGTTCAGACTCAGAGCGCCCGGTGCGACACCGGCCCGTGGCTGGTGCTCAGCATCGACGCCAATTGGACGATGGCAGGTCAGGCAATCGTAGTTGGCGAGCTCGGGAAACAAGCCCTGGCCATGAGCACGCTTGACCTGCGCAAGCAACTGTTCAGCAGCGCGCAACTGGCCGGCGGCCCACAGACGCAGATGCGAAGCCAGCGGTTTACGCCGACGATAATCAGCGTCGGCGACAAAATGATAAGGCTGCAAGGCGCCATAGGTGTCGAGTTCGAAGCGCAGACGCGGGTGGCCTGCACCGTACAGGGCGTGACCCAGCTGCCGCTTGTCGTCACCCTGATGGCAGGACATGCACAGCGCCGCACGTGGCGCAGGCTGATTGGTCGGGTAAAGACCGGCGGCGATATTGCCAGCGTGTTGCGCGGTCGGTTGCACGTGGGTGGCCAGGAACTGACTACCCGGACCGTGACAGGATTCACAGCCGACACCATCATCGAGACTGAATTTCGGCCCGCGCTGCGCGAGCGGTACAAAAGTGCTGTGGCAACTCAGGCATTGTGGTGCCTGGCTGGCGTCGGCGAGCCCGAGTTTAGCCGCGATCGCACGACCGGCCTCACTGCTCAAACTGGCAAAGGCCTGGGCGTGCTTGTCGTGCGCTTGCCAGATGAAGCGTTCTTTCATCGACACCGTGGCATTGCGCCACGGCTCGCTTGAGCCATGGCATTGACTGGAACCGCAGGTTTCGACGCCGAGAAAGCGCGCGTCGCTGTCAACCGGCAGGCGCGGCAAGCGCTCACCGGCCCGCACCGGCAGCGCGGCCAGCAGCACCAGCAGGGCAAATGCGCCGCACTCACGGGCTAGCCGTCCTGGCGCGATTTTCTGCGCTGTCATGCTCAAAATTTCAGGCGCAATTCGGCACGGACGCCGGCCAGATCTTGTTCGTGTTCGCGTAGACCATAGATGGCATCGGTGCGGAAAATCCATTGCTTGGATAGCGGCCGCTGATAGCGCGCACCGAAGGCGGCCTGGTGGCCCTTAGCGACACGTCCCGCTTCGTTGTCACGGCCGATCGGATTTAAAGCCGCCACTTCAAACACCACTTGTTGATTGAGGGAGAACAGATATTCGACGCCCAACGCGCCACCGTAGGTGTCGTTGGCCGTATCGTCGAGTTTGGGGAAGCCGGTCAGACCATCGGTCTCGAAATTGATGCCGGTATTCTTCAACACCCCACCCGCGCCGAAATCACGGGCCAGGGATTGCGGCTTCTTCGAGCCAACGAAGAAGTTTGCATAGGGCACCAAGGTCAGCGGCTTGTGCGAGATCCAGGAGTTCTCCAGCAGTAACAGCCAGCCATCGGCGGTCTTGTCGAAACCGGGGCCCGGATCCTGGCTGAAGTTGTAGATCACACGCAGCGAGTTCGAGACTTTGCCGAACCAGCGGCGGGTTACCGCTGCGGTCAGATTGTGATAACTGAAATCGGCACCGAAAGCGTTGCGCGTGTCGTCGGTATAACCATAGCCGGCCTCGATATACATGCCACGGGTCTCGATGAAGATCGCCGTGCCATAGATATTCGCACCATGATCGTCCTGTGCACGACCCTTCAACTGTGACTTGGTCGTGACGCGATCGGCGCCGCCGAAGAAAGTAATATCCATGTTCGAGATGTCGAGCAGGCGGCTGTTCAAGGCCGGAATGGTGATCGCGCCGCCGAGGATGGCGTCGTCCATCCAGATGCCGTTCTGCAACACCATCGGCGTCAGACCGAAGGCAATCGGAATGTCGTAGCGGTTGTATTCGTCGCTGATGCCGGCGGCAATCTGGCCGAGATCGCCTTCGAAGAACAAAGTCTCGGGCGTGACATCCAGCAGGATTTCGTGATCGCCGAAGCGGTCGCGCTGATTGCCGCCGAATTCGACCCGCGTGACGCGTGCAACCTTAGTCCGATCGAGCGGGCGCAGGAAAGCGTGAATGCGTTCGGTAGCGGTCAGACGCAGATCGAGATCGAGATTCAAGCGCGCCGCCATATTGGCGGTGTCGACCTTGCCGTTATCGTTATAAGCCGTGCCGAGACGGAAATCGCCATAAGCGAGCAGTTCAGGCCGCGCCGGGTTCTTGCCGCCGAAAATGGTGATGCCATTGCCGATCGGCCCAGGCTGGTACATCGGATAACCCCATTCGATCGGCGGTCGCGGGCCGGGCACGGCGTGCTTGTTGCCATAGATGGCAAGCTGGGCGTCGACGTCGTAGGGCTTGTCGGCATAGCTCGGGTCGGGGCCGAACAACTCGCGGGAAACGTCGGCGGCCTTGGCCTGCGGCGACATTTCGCGCGGCGCGGCCTGCTTGTTATGGGCGCCGTGGGCCTTGCCATCGGCGGGTTCGGGAACTACTGGCAGCGTGTTGGTACCCAGGTCGGGTGCGCGACGCGGCAATTCAGCTTGGGCAAGACTGCCCGTCATGCAGGCCACCAGCGCAACTGCCAACAAGGCCTTACGCGGTATAGGAAAATTCAAGCGCCCCATACTCATTTAACTTCGAACTCCGCCGCTTGCGGGTGGAGATCGATCATCCATTCATTGATCGACTGCTCCATATCGCTGGTGGCGCCGACGAATTTCATGAAATAGATGGGTTCAGCGCGGCTGCGCATGCGCGACTGAATCTTGTACACGCCGGGTTTGTGCAAGGCCGACGCGGGTATCGTGTAGTGCACATCACGCGCCGCCAGCGGCGGCAGGCTGCGGCCTTCCATGCGAATGAAAGGCGGATGATTGAGCACGGTGGTCGGCACCCCTGGTGGGCGAATGTGCGGCAGTTGATCAAAATCGAAATTGATCGGCAGATACATCTCGCGATCGGTGCCTTTGACATTGGTGGTCAGGAACTTGGTCTGCAGATTGAAGAGCTGCTTGTCGAAAGGCACTTTGCCGGACGCCACTTCGAGGGAATGGATGTCGGCCATGTCGCCATTGCCGTCGACATAACCCGACTCCCACACCCGTTGACCATCGGGATCGATCACCGCGACGTTGAACCACAGTTCTGGCTGCGCACCCAGCGAGCCCGACGGCAGGTTGTGGCCACGGTCGACATTGGTGACGGTGTAGTGCAGCTTGAGCTTGGCGCCGCTCTTGATGTTGCCATCGAAGAAAGGGCCGTCGATCTTCATGGAGTTCTCCATGATCTCCACCCGCGAACGCTTCTTGTCGTTCAGCAGCTTCTCGTTCAGCGAGATCACATAGCGCGCTTCCTCGCGATCGGCGCGCGCGCTCCACTCGGCGGGAAACTCGGCCTTTTCCACGCCCTTTTCGATCTTGTCTTCCCAGCCCGGCTCGCCCCACGGCGCGTGATAGTCGAACTTCAGCCAGTCCTTGATAGACCAGCGCTGGGCGCGCGGATTAAACGGGAAGATGCCCGGATGGGCAATCGGATAACCGGGCCCGAACATCATGTGATTGGAATGTTTCTGCTGAGGATCGCCTACGGTCTGGCCATTGATGAGCGCGATCGGCCAGCTGTCGTAACCAGCGGCCTCGCCGGGCGACTTGCCCATATGACACTGCTGGCAAGTGATCCCTTCCTTAGCCGCCGGTGCACCACGGTATTGCTCCCACACCACTTCGAGCTTGATACCGGGATGCACCGCGACCTGGTGACAGGACACGCAGAATTCGCTTTTAGAAATCTGCTCGAACTTGATAGGCACGCCATGAATAGGCGTGCCGGGCTGGCCGGGCGCGGTCGATACGCCATACTCGGCGGCCTTGCCCACCACTTCACCGAATTTGCTGCCACTGCCGCTGTTATAGATCGATTGGTGCATGTCACCGGGTTCGATATGACGCTCGCCGTTGACTTTGCCGAACTGCGCCGAGACGCGGTGGCAAGTGACGCACGTGATGCCTTCACGGGAAATCGACGAGCGCTCCCACAGCGGCTTTTCGCGGGCCTCGCCCATCTGCGTCGCGATCTGCTGGTGGCAGCGCACACAGAACGTGCCGATGGTGCCAGACGAGAGGTCACTTATGGCCTGCTCGAACTTGTGGAACATGGGGGATATGGACGCGTAGGCATGGTTGGAGACCGCCCACTCCCAGAACACTTTGGGATGACAGCTCGCACATTGCATGGCCGACGGAAATTGCGACTCGGCGTAGACCGCCGCATGGGGATCTTCGGCGGCAGCAGCTGCAGTGGTAAGGAACCCGAACAGCAAACAGCATTCCGTCAGCCAGATGAAAATTTGACCGCGCAACCCGATACACCCCCAAAACCGTTCCGGGTGGTTCTGCCATCGTCCACGCCGCGGCCCCGTCCTGGCCTCGACCTACAGGCAACCACTCACGAAAATTCCAATTAAGTATAGGAACTTGTAAATCAAAGCTTAAGTGATTAGATCGATTTCATCCAGTCCGATAGGGTTTTATCGACACGGCGCTTCGATATCTATAGCGCGGCGCGGCGAACCCTGGTCCAGTTGTGTGGCACGACAAGACGACACCAGACCCAGAGAACCATCCGCGGGGGGCGCCGAACTGGCAGCCTTCTTCCTGCGTGCCCTTTCCGAGTAGGTCCGGACTGACCGCAGCCAGCCGCAACACGCTCAAACAGCATTTCCGTGCACTGGTCGAACGCGGCACGCTGAACCAGCACGGCCGGGGCCGGCGCGTCTGGCACGACCTGCGCTGATCAGAACCTCGGCAACCGCCGGATCTCGGTTATCGTGATAACTACGACAAGCTGGCCTCGGAGACGATGATGTACCTCATTTATCGCGTTATCGTTGTGACGACGCTCGTCGCCCTGTTGTCTGCTTCGGTGTTCGCTGGGGAAACGGCTGAACGGCAATCCATTCAATCGGGCGCATTCCTGGCGTTTTCCAACTCGCAATTTGAAGCGCTCGATTCACTTGCGGCAGAGTATCGAAGCAAGGCAAGCCGTCTCCCGAGCGGGATTTGGAAGCTCACGTTCTTCTACTTAGGGATAGCGGACCGCGCGCCCTGGACACAGAAAGACCCAATCGCGTGGCAGCAACTGGATAGCGAAACCCAGCAATGGCTTATCGACTATCCCAAATCGCCAACAGCTGTCTTGGTGCGCGGCATTGTCTTGGAGAATCACGCTTGGTCTTTGGCGGAAGCAGACCGCCGGGCGCCGATGACGGATGACCAGAAGAAAACCTTGCTCGATAGTCTTGCGAAGACTCGGGAATTCTTACTGAAGAACAAGGTCGTCGGCTCACAGGATCCTCATTGGTATGTGAGCATGATTCGAGTAGCCACCGCACTGCGACTTCCAAAGCAGGAGATCATGGCGATCGTCAAAGAATCGAGCTCCCGGAAACCGTACTACTATCAGACATACTTTGCAGCGGTCGACTATTTTTCCCCGAAATGGGGAGGAGATGCAGAAACACTCGACGGGTTTATACGAGCGGTGGTAGAACAGACGAGAGGCGAGGAAGGGATGGCGCTTTATTCACGTATCTATTGGGCCGCGCTTCAATCTTGGTACGCAGCCGATATCTGGCCGGCACTGAACTGGCCAGACTTTAGGCAGGGCGTGCATGACGTCTTGAAAAAATACCCAGATCAATGGAATCTCAATAGCTTTGCGCGATTCGCTTGCGTCGCACAAGATATGAAACTTGCCGTCGATATGTTCAAGGAAATCGAAACGCCAGATAAAGACGTCTGGGGAACGGCGGCGGATTTCAAAACCTGCCGTGACTGGTCAACCACCGGCAGCACGAGTAGTGGTGAGCGGGCACTGTAATTCTTGCACCTCGAACCAGGCCGGTGGTGTCCCGCCTAACTAACCAAACGGCGCTTTGAGGCATTTCACAGCCGCCAGGTTTTGGTAGTGTTTCAACGCACTAAATGTTAGCGACCCGTGCGGCCATCGAGAGCCGCTGCTTTCAGCTCGCGGCGCCGACGGTGCAGCACCGGCTCGGTATAGCCATTGGGCTGGTGCACGCCACCAAACACGAGCTCGCAGGCGGCCTGGAAGGCCACCGACTCGTCGAAGTTGGCGGACATCGGTTTGTAACCCGGCTCGTTGGCGTTCTGGCGGTCGACTACCACCGCCATGCGCTTGAAAGTCTCGAGCACATGGCGGCGGCGCACATAATCATGACGCAGCCAGTTGGCGATGTGCTGACTGGAGATGCGCAAGGTGGCACGGTCTTCCATGAGGCCGACATCATTGATGTCCGGCACCTTAGAGCAGCCGATGCCGAGGTCAATCCAGCGCACCACATAGCCGAGGATGCCCTGGCAGTTGTTGTCGAGCTCGGCCTGCACCTGCTCGCGCGTCAGGGGCGTATCGCCGAGCAGCGGAATGGTGAGGATGTCGTCAATGCTGGCGCGCGGGCGCTTCTTCAATTCGTTCTGCACCTGCCAGACATTGGTGCGGTGATAGTGCATCGCATGCAGGGTGGCCGCAGTTGGCGACGGCACCCAGGCGGTGCTCGCACCGGCCTGCAGATGGGCGCCCTTGGTCTCAACCATTTCCTTCATGAGATCGGGCTTGGGCCACATGCCCTTGCCGATCTGGGCCTTGCCCTGCAGCCCGCAGGCCAGGCCGATATCGACATTCCAGTTCTCGTAGGCCTTGATCCACTTCTCCTGCTTCATCGCCTCTTTGCGCACCATTACGCCCGCTTCCATCGAGGTGTGGATCTCGTCGCCAGTGCGATCGAGAAAGCCGGTGTTGATAAAGATGATGCGATCCTTGGCCGCGCGTATGCATTCCTTGAGGTTGACAGTCGTGCGGCGCTCTTCGTCCATGATGCCGATCTTGAGCGTGTGACGCGCCAGGCCCAGCTTGTCTTCGACACGGTCAAACACTTCACAGGCGAACGCCACTTCCTCCGGCCCGTGCATCTTGGGTTTGACGATGTACATCGATCCCGCGCGCGAATTGCGCAGCCCACCCACAGCGCGCAGATCGTAAAGCGCGATGGTACCGGTGATGACGGCGTCGAGTATGCCTTCCGGCACTTCCTCGCCCTTCAACAGCACCGCTTCATTGGTCATCAGGTGCCCGACGTTACGCACCAGCAGCAACGCGCGGCCATGCAGGGTGAGCGCGTGACCTTGCGGCGCGATGAATTGCAGATCGGGCGCGAGCGTGCGCGTCACCATCTTGCCGCCCTTCTCGAAGGTATCGGTGAGCGTGCCGTTCATCAGACCGAGCCAGTTGCGATAGACCTCGGTCTTGTCGCCGCCATCGGCAGCGGCGACCGAGTCCTCACAATCCTGAATGGTGGTAACCGCCGATTCCAACACCAGGTCTTTGATCTTGGCGGCATCGGTACGGCCGATCGGATGCTCAGCGTCGATCTG
>JANMJF010000499.1:0-4979 GCA_031371245.1 Pseudomonadota bacterium
GTCGATACGGCCTACGCCGAGGAATGGAAATTCGATCACGGCATCATGGTGCCGCTGCATTTCCTCACCCCCTATTACGACCTGCCCATCATCCCAGCCAATATCAATTGCCAAGGTCCACCGCTCACACCCCTAGCCCGCGCCTGGGCTTTCGGTGAGGCGCTGCGCCGCGCCTGCGATGCCGTGCCGGAAAAAATTGCCTTGCTCGGTACAGGCGGCATTTCCCACTGGCCGGCGACGCCGGACTCGGGAAAGATCAACGAAGCCTGGGATCGCGCGTTCCTCGCCCGTCTGCTGCGCCAGGACCGTGCCGCGCTCATCGCCTATACCGATGAAGAAACCTATCGCGACGGCGGCCAAGGCGGTTTCGAGATCCGCACCTACATCGCCACCGCTGCGGCGGCGCGTGGGCCAGGCGAATTGCAGTACTACACGGCAGAGCTGCCGCTGTTTGCGGTGGGCTGTACGGTGGCACGATTTGCGCTTGCGTAGAGCACTTATGGATTAGTGGGCGATGCGCCCTTTGGCTTTGTAGAGGCGAACGAGTGGCTGCCTGCGAATGAATTCGCACCTACGAAGAGAATTCTTTCCTTAAACTTGCTGCTGCTTCGACCAGCGCGCGCAATTTTCCATACGCCGCTTCGCGGCTCAGATATTTCATGCCGCAATCCGGTGCCGGCATCAAACGATCGGCGGCGACAAACGGCAAGGCGCGACGGATGCGATCTATCAGCGTCGCGACACTTTCCACGTCGTTGTTCGACAGATCGAGCACGCCTAATACGATGGTCTTGCTTGAGAGATCTTTCAGCACACCAAGATCGAGATGGGGTTGCGCCGCCTCGATCGAGATTTGATCGACCACGCAATCGGCGAGCTGAGCAAGGAAGGCATAGGCTTTTGGCTTGTGCGACGAGACGATGAAGCCGTAGCCAAAACACAGATGAACGGCGGTGGTGACCGTGACGCCTTGCAGAGCGCGATTGATCGCTTTGACGCCGTAGCGATTGGCGCCATCGGGGTCATCCCGCAGCCAGGGTTCGTCGAGCTGGATGACATCGGCGCCGGCGGCAGCGAGATCGCGTACTTCGTCATTCACCGCCGCCGCATAGGCCATCGCCACCGCTTCCGGATCGCCGTAGTACTGATCGTGGGCCTGTTTGCTCAGGGTAAAGGGGCCAGGCAAGGTGATCTTTACCCGCCGGTCTGTATTGCGTTTGAGGAACCCAAGATCTTCCACTTCCACCGCATTTTTTCTCGCTAGCGGGCCGACGATGCGTGGCAAAGGTATTTCGTAGCCTTGCGCAAATCGGATAAAAGGCCGAGCTAAATCGAGTCCTGACAATGAAGTCGCGAAGCGGTTGGAATAACTTTCGCGACGCATCTCGCCGTCGGTGATGATATCGATACCGGCCCGTTCCTGATCGCGAATGGCGAGCAGCGTGGCATCGTCCTGCGCCTGCGCAAGCCACGGCTCAGGCACGCGCCAGATGTCTGGCGCGCGCACGCGCGGCACGACCTTGGCCTTGAGTCGTTCGTGATCGACTAACCACACCGGCTGCGGGTAGCTGCCGATAACCGTGGTCGGAAATAGCTTGTCGTTCTGCATGCGCAAGGCCTCGCAACGGTCGTGAGATATTCGCCGGACAACATAACATGGGCGTCGACCGGGGCTGCATTTCGCTTCTACAATCCGCACCAGCGTCATTCAGCCCACGGAGCGATGAGCCGCAATGAAACTCGCGAGTCTGAAACGCGGTGGCCGCGACGGCACCCTGGTGGTAGTTGACCGCAGCTTGCGGCGCGCGGTAGGCGTGGCCGATATCGCGCCGACCATGCAGGCGGCGCTGGATAATTGGCGCGACACAGCGCCGCGACTCGCGCTAGTCAGCGCCGCACTGGCGATGGGCCATTGCCCTGAGGCATTCGCTTTCGATCCACGTGAGGCGGCCAGCCCCTTGCCACGCAGCTTCCAGTTTCTCGACGGCTCGGTCTATCTCTACCACATGGAAAAAGCGCGCCGCGCGCGCGGCGCCGAGATGCCCGCCAACTACCGCACCGAGCCCTTGATGTATCAGGGCATGTCCGATCGCTTCATCGGCCCTTGCGACGCAACGCGTTGGACTAGTGAGGATCTCGAGATCGACTACGAAGCCGAACTCGCCATCGTCACCGACGATGTGCCGATGGGGGTGAGCGTGAGCGATGCCGCCCAGCACATCAAACTGCTGATGCTGCTCAACGACTGGACCGCGCGGGCGTTGACACGCAGCGAGCTGCCGAAGGGCTTTGGCTTTGTGCAATCCAAACCGGCCAGCGGATTTTCACCGGTGGCGCTGACCAGCGATGAACTGGGTGCTGCCTGGGATGGCACCAAACTGAGTCTGCCCTTGCACTCGAGCGTCAATGGTCAGCGCATCGGCCAACCTAACACTGGCCACGATATGTTCGTTAGCTACCCACAACTCATCGCCCATGCCGCACGTACCCGCACGCTCGGCGGCGGTACTATTATCGGCGGCGGCGCCGTGTCGAATCGCGATCCATCTAGCGGTCACGGCTGCCTGGCGGAAGTGCGTGTGCACGAACAACAAGAACATGGTGAGGCGTGCACGCCATGGCTGCGCTTTGGCGATGTGGTGCGGATAGAAATGCTCGATGAGCAGGGCGTGTCGTTATTTGGCGCGATCGAGCAGCGGGTAGAACGGGCACGATCAGAAGCGCGTGACCGGCTCAGACCTTGAAGCCACCATCGACACCCAACACCTGGCCGGCAATGCCATAACCCTGGTCGGCGTGGAGGATGCTAAGCAGACGCGTGCGGTTGTAACATGCGTGCTGTCTGCGCGAGCGGCGACCTGCGCGCGCGAGGCACTACCCAGATGGAGCGAGATCATGAATAAGGGCATCGACATCGTAGTGATCGGTAGCGGCTTCGGCGGCTCGGTCAGCGCTGCACGGCTGGCCGAAGCGGGCTTGGCGGTGACACTGCTGGAACGCGGCCCGTGGCGCGACACGGTGCCGGTGCGCTCCATGGGCATTACAAAACGCTCAGCGCTGCCGCGCGGTTGGCAGCTGCCCACTCGTCTATTGCGCGCGGTCGGCAGCAATTGGATGCCGGGCAGCCGCATCAAGCTCAGCAAGCACGGTTTATTCGAATTGTTCTTCGCCAAAGGCGTGACCGTGGCCTGTTCTTCCGGTGTCGGTGGCGGCAGCCATGTGTATTCAGCGGTCAATGTGCGACCGCTGGCGGAGCACTACTGGGAAGGTCATCACGCCGCAATTTCCGACGCGGTGATGTCACCGCATTACGACGCGGTGCTGGAACGCATGGGCTCGACCACGCCCATGGCCGACCATCGCATTCCCAACACCTCGACGGTGCGCTTCAAGAACAGTTCGGTACTGGAGCCTGCCGCACCACCGCCCGATCCGCGCCTGGGTTATATGCTGCCCGAAGATCCCGACCATCCCGTGAAAGTCACTGATGCCCATGGCGTCGAGCGCTACGAAGTGGATTACACAGGCAACGACGACGGTTTCCTGGGCTCGCCCAAGGGCGGCAAAACGACGCTCGACGCGGTCTATCTGGCGCCCGCTTTGAAGCGCGGCCTGACGGTGCGCGACATGGCTGAAGTCAACACCATCGTGCGACTCGGCGATGCGCCCGATGCGCGCTATCGCATCGAGTTCATCGATCATCACAGCGGCAAGCGTGACGCCATCACTGCAAGCCATGTGATCCTGGCCGCCGGCACGCTTAATACGTTGCGCATCCTGCTGCATAGCCGCGATGTGATCGGCGGCTTGAGCGGCATGCCGCAGCTCGGCAAGCACTTCGGCAGCAATGGCGATTATTTCGGCTTCTGGGACTACAACGAAGCGGGTCTCGATCAGACCCTCGGTCTGCCCACTACGGGCGGCGTGCGACCACGCGGCGACAGCGATGCACCGATGATCGGCGGCGGCGGTTTAGCGTCGGTCGACAGCTACCCACTACCGAAACGCCTCCGCGAACGCTTGAAACGCGGCACCATGATCGCCGGTCTCGGCGAGGACGACATGTGCGGCACAGTGTGCTTGCGCGGCGGTAAGCTGCATATCGAATACGACACTAGTCGCAGCCCCATCTTCCAGCGCATCAAAGATACTTTCGACAAGATGGCGGCCCTGACCGGCAAGAAAATCTACGCGCCCAAGACGCCGATCACCGTGCATCCGACCGGCGGCGCCTGTCTGGGCGCAAACATTGCGAGCGGCGTGGTCGATGCCGATGGTGAGGTCTTCGATAACCCGGGGTTGTATGTCGCCGATGCGGCTGCCTTGCCGCGCGCGCCTGGCGGACCGCCGTCCATGACCATCGCCGCCTGGTCGGATCATCTCGCCACGGCCTTCATCGCCAGACATAGCGCGCACTGAGCAACGTCGGCCGGCATCATCGAAATTGAGATAGATAGTGTGGCCGGGCGCCGAGGTCACCCCTTCGCGCTCAGGCGCGCGCTTCTAGCTCGCGCATTGGGCCACGGTGAAAGGGCAGCTCAACAAAATGATGGAATACTGCCGCCAGGCCGAGGCTGGCGCCATAGGCGGCAAACATCGCCAACCACGCCTCGAACGGCGAAAGCACCAAGCGCGAGAACCAGGCGTTCACCACCAGACAGACCGGGAAGTGCACTAAAAAGAGACTGAAGGAAGTCCGCCCAAGATAGGCAGTCAAAGTGCTCTTCGGCCACTGCTGCAGAAATTGCCGATGGGCCGCCAGCAGGATGCTGACTGCGGTCAGAGCCGCGACCAACAAGCGCGGCCGCCAATCGACGACCATCGCGGCCATCATCAAGACCAGATAGGCCCATAGATACCTACTGGCAACCACCCCGCTCATTGCCCAGCGCAGCAACATGCCGAGGAAATACGCGCCGAAGAAATAGATGGCCCAATGGTCGAACCCACCATCGCGGTTGAACCAGAACAGCGATGCC
>JANMJF010000518.1:0-3134 GCA_031371245.1 Pseudomonadota bacterium
CCCGAGATCACGACCCGCGCCGGGTGTTCGCCGTATACCCGCAAAGGCCGCTCGCTCGTCGCCTTCAATCGCCAATGTTCGATCAGCGCCTGGGCCTCGCTGGCCAGCGCACAGATTACGGTCACGCCCGCTGGCGCGTTCATATCGATGCCGTGACGACGGCGCGCACCATCACTGAGGCTGCGCGACGAAACCGAACTGCGCAGCGACTTGCGCACGCGGCACGCTGGCAAGCGGCAGACGACGCTGCTGCCACAGGAACGCGCGCGGTGTGTCCTGGTCATCCCACTCAATCAGCATTTCGCACGCTGCCAGATCGCGATCATCGAGCACACCGATACCGAGCGCGGTCAGCAACAGCAGATTGCCGTCGTCGTCGAGATAGACCGCGCGCAGATCGCGGGTTTCGCGACCGCTTTGGGTCGTGAAGGACTGCCGTGGTTGCCAGCGGTAGATCCACGGCGTGTAGTCCAGCGCCACGAACACTTGTTGTGGACCATTCTGCACATACCAGCGACCTTGTTCGTCGGCGCGGTAATGCCGTGCTAAAAAAGCCTGGCTACGGACGTGCCGAATGACCTCGCCCTGGATGCGCCACTGGCCGCGCACGTCGAGCGACAGCCAGCCGAAACATTGCGGTACGTCAGGCCATTTGGCCATGGCGCGCACGACTTCGTCATCGAAGGCTGGCCACGGTAGCTGGGTTTCACTCATGGCAGGCTGGCCACGACTTCAACCATGGCGCAAGTCAGGGTCGTGAGTTCGTCGTCGCTGATCACATAGGGTGGCATGACATACACCAGCCGCCCGAAGGGCCGCAGCCACACACCGCGTGCGACGAACGCATGGGGAATGCAGCGCATGTCGACCGAGCGATGCAGTTCTACCACGCCGATCGCACCGAGCGTGCGTACGTCGGCGACCTGGCGCATTTCGCGGCAGGGCGCGAGGCCGCTGTGCAAGGCATTTTCAATGCGCCGAACATTGGCCGCCCAGTCGCTGGTCAAGAGCAGTTCGATGCTGGCGCGCGCGCAGGCGCAGGCCAGCGCGTTGGCCATGAAAGTCGGGCCATGCATGAACACGCCGGGCTCGGCGCGACAGATGGTGTGCGCGACTGCACCGCTGACCAGCGTTGCGGCGAGGCTCATATAGCCGCCAGTCAAGGCTTTGCCCAGACACAAAATATCGGGCGCGATAGCGGCATGTTCGCAGGCGAACAAACGTCCCGAGCGGCCGAAGCCAGTGGCAATTTCGTCGGCGATCAGCAGCAGGCCGAACTCATCGCAG
This sequence comes from Pseudomonadota bacterium, assembly GCA_031371245.1. Lineage (GTDB taxonomy): Bacteria > Pseudomonadota > Gammaproteobacteria > JADJYF01. Next base: position 1,288 of record JANMJF010000518.1, read on the forward strand.
ATAGCGCGCACGCCGACCAGATAGGACGGATGGTAAAACCACATACCGCCGGCACCCTGCACGATGGGCTCAAGAATAATGGCGCTGAGCGTGTCGGCATGCGTCGCCGCCAGTTCGCGTAGGGCATCGAGGTCGCGTGCATCCCAGGGTTCGCTAAAAGTGACCGTCGGGCGCGGCGCGAACAGATGCTGTGGCAGCACGGCGCTGAACAGGCTGTGCATGCCGGTGACCGGATCGCACACCGCCATCGCGCCGAAGGTGTCGCCATGGTAGCCGCCACGAATAGTCAGCAGCTGGTGGCGTTGCACTTCACCGCGTGCCGCGCGGTATTGCAGGGCGAGTTTGATGGCGACTTCGACTGCCACCGATCCGGAATCGGAAAAAAACACATGGTCGAGCCCGGCCGGGGTGATGTCGACCAGGGTGCGCGCAAGTTCGGCTGCGCCCTCATGGGCGAGGCCGCCAAACATGACATGGGCCATGCGCTCGAGCTGCTCGCGCACGGCTGCATCGAGTTGCGGGTGACGATAGCCGTGGATGGCCGACCACCAGGAGGCCATGCCGTCGATCAACTCGCGGCCGTCGGCGAGCTGCAAACGGCAGCCCTCGGCAGCCACTACCGGAAACACCGGCGGCGGATCGATCAGCGTGCTGTAAGGATGCCAGACATGTTCACGGTCGTAGGCGAGCCAGGCCGGCGCCTCATTCATGATCCGGCGCGGACCTGCCAGCGGGCCGCACCCGGTGGCTGAAACACCGCGATATCGCCGGCCTCGCTTACGCGCCGTTGTGGCAGCTCGGCGCTGCCGTCACGCGTCAGAGTTATCGTGCTGGTGTTGACCGGCAGGCCATAGAAGGCCGGGCCGTTGCGCGACGCAAACGCTTCGAAATGGGCTAACGCGTTGTGCTCGGCGAAGACTTCGGCATAGCCCGCCAGTGCCACCGGCGCGTTATAAACACCCGCACAACCACATTCCGTTTCCTTACTCGTGATGACGTGCGGGGCGGAATCGGTACCGAGAAAATAATGGCGGTCGCCGCTGCACACCGCCTGCACCAGCGCCTGCCGATGGCGCTCGCGTTTAATGATGGGCAGACAGTAAAGATGCGGGCGGATGCCGCCTTCGAACATTGCGCTGCGATTGAGCAACAGGTGATGAGGGGTGACAGTCGCGGCCAGTAGCTGTGGATCGGCGTCGCTGACATAGGCCGCAGCCTCGGCGGTAGTGATGTGTTCGAAGACTACCTTGAGCGTTGGATGGCGCGCGCGCAGCGGTTCCATGACACGTTCGATGAAGACCGCCTCGCGGTCGAACACATCGACGCTGTGATCGACTACTTCGCCGTGGATGAGTAGCGGCAGGCCGAGCTCAGTCATGGTTTCGAACACGCCGTCCAGGCGCCGGATGTCGGTGACACCGGCCGCCGAGTTGGTGGTGGCACCTGCCGGGTAGAGTTTGGCGGCGGTGAAAACGCCGTCACGTGCGCCGGCCGCAAGATCGACACGGTCGGTGATGTCGGTCAGATAACCAGTCATGAGCGGCTCGAAGTCATGCGTATTCGAAAGCTGCGCGCGGATACGATCGCGGTAGGCTGCTGCCGCAGCCGCGGTAGTAATCGGCGGTTTGAGGTTGGGCATGACGATAGCGCGGGCGAAATGCCGAGCAGTGTCGGCCAGCACCGCCGCGAGCAGTGAGCCGTCACGCAAATGGACGTGCCAGTCGTCGGGACGTCGCAGCGTAATACAGATGGCTTCCATCGCCGCGACTCTAGCATGGTGGCAACGGGCATCGAAGCTGCGCGCAGCGCTCGCACGTTCGACAGGAATAGTCGGCGGCGCAACAGGC
>JANMJF010000520.1:0-3812 GCA_031371245.1 Pseudomonadota bacterium
ACCGAGTTTTTTGCGGGCGTGGGCTCACCGTGACTGGGCGCCAACGCCTGTACGACGGACTACACTGACCTCATGCAAACCCGCCACGACTCGATGGGCGACATGTCGGTGCCAGACGACGCATTGTGGGGCGCGTCGACGCAACGTGCGGTGCTCAACTTCCCGGTCAGTGGCCATACGTTGCCCGCGCCCTTTCTGCGCGCAATGGGGCTGATCAAGCTCAGCGCCGCACGCGTGAATGCCGCGCTCGGCCGACTCGCGGCCGACAAGAGCACGCTCATCGAGCGCGCTGCTCGTGAGATCGCTGAGGGCATGCATGCCGCGCAGTTTCCCGTCGATGTATTTCAAACCGGCTCCGGCACCTCAACCAATATGAATGTCAACGAGGTGATCGTGGCACGCGCGGCCCAACTCGCCGGCGTCGCGGGGCCAAGCCTGCATGCCAACGACGATGTCAATCTCAGTCAGTCGTCGAACGATGTTATTCCGAGCGCTCTGCATGTCAGCGTCGCGCTCGCCCTGCACCATGATCTGGTGCCGGCACTCGCGACCCTGGGCGCCGCCCTGCACGGAAAAGCCGTGGAGTTCGTTGCGCTGGTCAAGCCGGGCCGCACGCACTTGATGGACGCCACGCCGATCACCCTCGGCCAAGAGTTTTCCGGCTACGCCACGCAGCTCGATAAAGCCCGTGAGCGTGTCGCACGCGCGGTCGATGTGCTCAGCGAACTCGCGATAGGCGGCACGGCGCTGGGCACCGGCCTCAACGCGCCGCCGGACTTCGATGTGCGTATGTGTGCGGCCATCAATGTCGAAACCGGACTGCAGTTTCGTCCTGCGCGCAATCACTTCGAGGCCCAGGCCGCACGCGATGACTGTGTGGAAGTGGCGGGACAATTAGCGGCGGTGGCTGCGAGCCTGACCAAGCTCGCCAATGACCTGCGTCTGCTCGGCAGCGGCCCACGCGCTGGTCTCGCCGAGCTCGGTCTGCCGGCGGTGCAACCCGGTTCGTTGATCATGCCGGGCAAGAGCAATCCGGTCATGAGCGAAATGCTGATCCAAGTCGGCCTCTATGTGCAGGGACTCATGCAGACCGTGATGGCCTGTGGGCGCGAAGGTCAGCTCGAACTCAATGCGACTTTACCGCTACTCGCCTATTGCCTGCACGAGGCCATTGCGTGCCTGAGTCAGGCCGCACGACTGTTCGCCGAACGCTGTGTGGTTGCACTCAGCGCCGATGCCGCGCATTGCGCCGCGTTGGCCGCGAACTCGCTGATGCTGGTGACCGCGCTCACACCACGGCTCGGCTACGATGTCGCGGCGGCAATCGCCAAGCAGGCCCAGGCTAGCGGCTTATCGTTGCGCGAGGTGGTGCTGCAACGCGGCCTGCTCACAGCTGTCGACCTTGATGCGCTGCTTGATCCGCTGGCCATGGCCTATCCGCACGGCCGTCCACCGCACGCATAAGCCCCCGCGCCGCTGCTCTACTCATCAATAATTGGTCACCCGCTTACGGACCGTCGTGGTGCCATCGATGTCAGTCGATTGACTCTGCTCGATGGTTTGCTTAGACCCGTAGGTCACGGGCGGCGTGGTGGTCGTGTTCCACTCGCTTCTGGAGTTCTCGACCTGTTTGTGTTGCACCACTGGCACGTTTGAACGCAGTTCGGATCGCGCCACCGCAGAGGCATTGCCACTGTCATCGACTGTGGTCGTGGTGGTCGTGGTCCGTACAGACTTGGTTGGCGGGCTGCCGCAACCGCCCAATCCGAGCAGCATCACTGCCGCAGCAAAAACAATAATGGGATGTCGCATGACTGATTTCCTCTTGCTTGTGACCACACAGCATGGTTCGAAAACGCCTGGGGCGCTGTTCGATAGCGCACGTCGGCCGCAGGAGAAACACTACAGGCGCGAATTATTGTTAAGCGGCTAAGCGGTCCCACGAACCGACGGGCAATCTTCGCCGGATTATCATTCTCAGCTCATTCGTCATTCAGGTGCGGCAAATTCGCTGACATCCGGATGCGAGCAGAGGTCATCATGAATACTTCGACTATTTCTAAAATCGCCGTCATTAGCGCGATCCAGATCGCTGACACCGCCACCGGCAAGCCTGTGCTCGATCGTGAAGAGGGCACGCTCTCCCTACCCCTTGCTCCGGTCGGCAGCGAAGACATTACCGTGGTACGGGTGCCGGCAAATAAACCGAAGGTGCCGCCGCCGCGCAACAAGCCAAGCATTGCGGTTTTGACCACGCCGGTCATCCGCATCAAACACCTGCTCGCTGGCGTCATGCTGGTAGGCATGGTCGGCTGCGGCACTACCAGCGGTGATCGGGTGGTGAGTGGCGCCGGCATCGGTGCCGGCGCGGGCGCCGTGCTGGGTGCTGTGACGGGCATGGGGCCAGGCACGGGCGCGGCAATAGGCGCTGCCGCTGGCGCGGCGACGGGTGGTCTGACCAAGAAGAAACAGATCAATCTGGGCAAACCGATCTGGCGTTAAGTGCCGCGCGACTCCTGAGCGCCGCTATCGTCGGGCGGCGCCAGCGGGCGCCGCCTCGGGTATTACCGCCAGGCTGCGCGCGGTATTAACGACGCACCAGCATCAGCGATGCGCCGGCTGCAATGGTCGCAATGCCGGCCCAGATTGGAATGTTCACGGTTTTGGTGTCGCGCACCGTCAACTCTAAAGGTCCTATCTTCGCCGCCTGGCTATCCTGGGTGTAGCTGAAGCCGCCGTAGAGCAATGCGAGTACACCGCCCACGATCAAGAACAACGCGAGTGTCCTGGTACCGTTCATTTGATTTCTCCTTGAGATAACGAATTCGATATGCGTAATGCGCAGTCGGCGCAGCGCTACAGGCGACGACCCTGCACGACGCGCACCAGTACGACAATGATGGCTACTACCAACAGGATGTGAATCAATCCACCGAGGGTGTAGGACGACACCAGGCCTAACAGCCACAGCAGAATGAGAACAATAGCAAGTGTTTCGAGCATGGTTTGCACTCCAATCGAAGACGACGCTGGGGCTGCGCGAAGCGCACGCGCCCTCGTTTACCAGCTGCGCTGACCGCGCTTGAACCCGCAGGCCATCCCTTGGTGGCGGTGTGCAGCATTTGCGTAGGCATCATCCGCGCAGCTGCCGAATTTCTCTGTATGCCAACGCACCGATGGCTGGCAGTTTAATTCCCGCCAATGGATTAATAGCTGACCGTGCTTTGATCGCCGCGCGTCTACTCCTCCCTACATGCGAATATTCCTAGCAGCCGCAGCGCGCACGATACGCTGACCAATCTATCCCAAGTGCCGGCGGAGTTGCGCGGCTCACGGACCCCACCCTGCTACACCACTCGTCACAAATAGCCTTATCGCGTCTCACCACGATTGGTAGGCGCCGATCGAACGGCTATCGTCTATCCGCGTGCATTACGACACTGATTCCTAGCCCCATTTTAACGGGGGGGCTATGTGCGTCCTCGTACGGACGAGCGTTCCGGGCCTCGGCACTCTTGCGCTCGCTAGCGTCATCTGCACGGGCATTTGCCGCTCTTCCAGTCATGTAACTCTAAGCGCTTCAATCCGGGAGTAGGCCTCTATGACTAGATCTGTAATTGTGCGTCCATGGCGGGGCTGGATGAGGCAGCCGCGCGCTCGTGCCGTCTGCACATTCGCCGCCCTTACTGCATTCTCTCTATCTGCTAACGCAGTGCCGGTAAAAATCGACACCTCCCTTCACGCGGGTGAAGCGGCGATCTTCAGCGTCACTTTGTTAGATGGAGATTTTGCGTCCAATAAGTCCGCTGATA
>JANMJF010000555.1:0-3721 GCA_031371245.1 Pseudomonadota bacterium
TGTTGGGGAGTGGTCGCTGGTGTCAGGGTTCTGGGTCAAGGATGCGGCGCCGAGCGGCCGGTGTTCGGATTGACCGGGCCGTAGTAGTCGGTAATGGTGTTGGTGTGGATCACGCCGAGATAGAGGCCGTACTCGACCTTGCGGATCGGGTCGAGCGTGCACCAAAGTTCGATGAGTTCTTGGTTTGAACGACTGCGTAGCCCTTCGAACGTGAACGGGGGAACGGTGCTTGTCATCGTCATCTCTTTGCTCTGGTGGAGGCCTTGTACCTTTGCAGACAAGCGGGCGTCAACCTAGCTAAAAGATAGCGCGGCGCCTTGTGAATCAGCTGCGGAAGCCGGACGGCGGGCGGTTCCATCACGGCGGCGAGTCCGACCTCCGCTCGTGGCGGGACGAGAGCAGCGCAGTCAGCATCAAGCGTGTTCGATTGACGTTAGAATCGCGCCATGAACATTGACCATCAGCAACGTATTCTGCGCTTCGACGGCGCGCGCAATGTCCGCGACCTGGGGGGTCTGCCGACCTTGCGCGGTGCCACCACGCGCTTCGGCGTTGTGATCCGCGCCGACGGCTTGTCCCGTCTCAGCGACGATGACCTTGTACGCGTCGCTGCCCTGGGCCTGCGCACTATCATCGATCTGCGCTACGAAGAAGAGCGCCAGCGTGCGCCGGATCGCGTCCCCGAGGACAACCCACCGGGTTTCTATTTCCGCGGCTTCTACCCCAAGGGTAGCGACGCGCTGTTCCATGCGATCAACATCCGTGGCGTAGGTGCCGAAGAAGCGGCAGCGCTGATGTGCGCCAACTATGCACGCATGCCATTTGAGCACGCCGCCGAGTTTCGCGATGTGCTGCACCACATTATCGCCCCCGGCACCGCGCCCCATTTGGTCCATTGCACCAGTGGCAAGGATCGCACCGGGCTGCTGGCGGCTTTTCTGCTGCTCGCTCTGGACGTGCCGCGCGGCGTGGTATTCGACGACTACGAACTCAGCAATGGTGACTGGCAACCGATCGATATGTTCGCCGGCAAGGCCAGCCGCGCAGCGGTCGAGGCCATCATGGCTGCGCCGCCGGAATATCTGGAATCTGCGCTGAATGCCATCGACAAACGATGTGGCAGCTTCGAGGATTATCTCGGCCAGTGGCTGGGCTTCGGTCGCCGTGAACGGCAAGCGCTGGCAGATTTGATGTTGGGGTGAAAGTCCTTCCCTGTGCTGTGGGTCCGATTTCAATCGGACATTCCTCTTCTACCCCTCAATTCAAACTGCGCGCCATGCGTGTGCGCCAGCCTTTCACTCGCTCGTCGTCACCGACGATGGTGAAAATATCGAGCAGGGTTTTGCGTACCGCGCCGTCGGCCCAGCCACGCTGACGCGGCAATAGCGCCAGCAGATCTTCAACCGCGCTCTCGAAATCACCACCGACGGCGGCCTGCACGGCAGCGCGGTAACTGATCGCCACCTCGTCGTCACCACACGTTGCGCTGGCCGCGTCGGCCAGGTTCAGGCGTGCCTTGAGCGGCGCGATTTCATCACCTACCTGCAGATTGACCGGTAACTCCGCCAGCAGTGCGCGCGTTTCGTCGTACTGACCGCGGCCGAGATAGACATCGGCCAATGCCAGTTGAATGCGGTAGTCAGTCGCATCCATGGCATGGGCGCGTTCCAGCTCGGCGATGGCGGTGGCCAGATCACCGAGTCCGAGTGCGGCATGGGCGGCGGTCAGCAACGCGTCGGTGGCGCGCGCAAGATGGGGTTTGACCAGACGTTCCAAGGCCGCCAGCGGCTGTGCACCGAGCACCTGCGCGACAGCCTCGCCGTTCCGAAACACTATCAAGGTCGGCAGGCTACGCACGCCGTATTGCGTGGCCAGGGTTTGTTCGGCATCGGTATCCACTTTGACCACGGCCAGCGCGCCGTCGAGACGCGCGGCAAGATCTTCCAGCACCGGCGCGAGCGCGCGACAGGGCGCACACCAGCTCGCCCAGAAATCTACCAGCACTGCCTGCTCGTGGGAGCGTGTCAGCACCGCGCTATCAAAATCGGCGGCGCCGGCATGGCTCACAAATGGACTGTTCACGATATTTTCTCCCGGTGCAGGCCGCGCTTCAAAGCGCCCTGCTGCACCTATTTCTTGTCGGCCAGCAAGCGGTCGCGCACGACGCGGCGCAGAATTTTATTGGCCGCACTCTTGGGTAATTCCGGCCACACGCTGATGCCCTTGGGACGCTTGTAGTTGGCGAGCTTGGCGTGCGCGTGCTGGAGCAGCGCTTCGACATCGAGATCCGGCCGCCCGGCCACCACCGCGTGCACCCGGTCTCCCCACTTCTCGTCGGGTAAACCCACCACTGCCGCTTCGACCACGCCATCGAAAGCCATCAGCACGTCTTCCACTTCACGCGGATAAACGTTATAGCCACCCGAGATCAGCATGTCGTTTTTGCGATCGACCAAATAATAAAAGCCATCGTCATCCCTATAGCCGACATCACCCGTGTGCAGCCAGCCATTGCGAAAAGCCTGCTCGGTGGCTGCGGGACGATTCCAGTAATAGGCCATGGTCTGCGGCCCGCGACACACCAGCTCACCCACTTCGCCCGCCGGCAGAACCTTATCGTCGTCGTCAAACACCGCGCATTCAACGAAGGTGAAGGGCCGGCCACAGGAACCAATGCGATCGTGATCTTCGGGTCGCAGGCAGGTGATCACCATCGGGCTCTCGGCCTGGCCATAACACTGCGCGAAAATGCGGCCAAAGCGCGCCTGCGCACGGTCGAGCAGACTCGGCGCGATGGGCGATGCGCCATAGGCAATCTTGCGCAGCGCGAATTGCGCGCTGACAAGTTCGGGCTGTTCGAGAATCATGGCCAGCATGGTCGGCACCAGGAAGGTATGGCTGGCTTGTTCGCGCACGGCGAGCGCGATGAACTCGGCGGGGTCGAACTTCTTCATTACCAGCGAGCGCACGCCGCGTGCAATGGCCGGCAGAAAAAAAGCGCCCGAGGCATGCGCGATCGGTGCGGCATGCAGAAAGGTATTACCCGGCTCGAGATCGGGTACCAGGTCGATGAGAAAGGCCGACAGTTCCGCCAACTCACCGCGAGTAGTGAGGGTCACGGCCTTGGCCTTGCCGGTGGTGCCACCGGTATAACCCAGCCGCAGCGGCGCATCGAGTGCGCGGTCAACGGCACACGGATGGTCGTCCGTGTGTTGGAACATGGCGGCGAACTCGGCACGACCGATGGTAATTTCGAGTTCGACGCCATCGATGTCGTCGTGAATGACGGCGCGACTGCCACTGTCGGCGAGCTTATAGAGGTGGTTATCGAGGGTTTCGCGGGTGTTCAGCCCGACACGTACCAAGCCAGCCTTGGCCAGCCTTGGCCAGTGCGTAATAGGCCACCAAGCATTCGATGCTGTTCGGCAATAACACACCGACGCGATCGCCCGACTGCAGGCCGCGCGCCAGCAGCGCATTGCCGATGACGTCGGTCAGACGATCAAATTCGCGAAAGCTGATATCACGGGTGCCTTCGGTCAGGCAGGTGGCATCGCCATAATAGAGCGCCGCGCGGCGGATGAGAGAGCCGATTTGCATGGGGATTCCAGAGCTTCGAAGGTCAGACGACCGGGGCGCGGATCATGGCACCGCAGGCGCGGTTGTGCCAAGGGCCGATGGCGTTTCAGGCGCCGCGCAACACCTCGTCCATGCGCTGATC
>JANMJF010000566.1:0-6268 GCA_031371245.1 Pseudomonadota bacterium
ACGCAGCGCCTTCTGAAACGATTCCTGAAAGGTGCGGCCCATCGCCATCACCTCGCCCACCGATTTCATTTGTGTCGTGAGTCGGTCATCCGCCTGCGGGAATTTCTCGAACGTGAAGCGCGGAATCTTGGTCACCACATAGTCGATAGTGGGCTCGAAAGACGCTGGTGTCGCGCCATCGGTGATCTCGTTGCGCAATTCGTCCAAGGTGTAACCGACGGCGAGCTTGGCGGCGACTTTGGCGATCGGAAAACCGGTGGCCTTGGAAGCCAGCGCCGAGGAACGCGACACGCGCGGGTTCATCTCGATGACGATCAGGCGGCCGTCGTCGGGGTTGACCGCGAACTGCACGTTCGAGCCACCGGTGTCGACGCCGATTTCACGCAACACCGCGATCGAAGCGTCGCGCATGATCTGGTATTCCTTGTCCGTCAGGGTCTGCGCTGGCGCGACCGTGATCGAGTCGCCGGTATGGATACCCATCGGATCGAGGTTCTCGATCGAGCACACGATGATGCAGTTGTCGACGCGATCGCGCACGACTTCCATCTCGAATTCCTTCCAACCCAGCACCGACTCCTCGAGCAGGATTTCCCGGGTCGGCGAGGCGTCGAGGCCACGTCGGCAGGCTTCGTCAAAATCTTCTTTGTTATAGACGATACCGCCGCCCGAGCCGCCCAACGTAAAGGACGGACGAATCACGATCGGGAAACCGAGTTCTTGCTGCGCCACGCGCGATTCTTCGAGATTGTGGGCGACAAAAGAGCGCGCGCACTCCAGACCGATGCGGCCCATGGCGGCGCGGAATTTAGAGCGATCTTCGGCCTTGTCGATGGCCTCCTCTGAGGCGCCGATCAGTTCGACGCCATATTTCTCAAGCACACCTTCACGCGCCAAATCGAGCGCGCAATTGAGCGCGGTCTGGCCGCCCATGGTCGGCAGCAGGGCGTCAGGACGTTCGCGTTCGATGATCGCCGCCACCGTCTCCCAACGTATCGGCTCGATATACGTCGCATCGGCCATGCCGGGGTCGGTCATGATGGTGGCCGGATTCGAATTGACCAGCACCACGCGGTAGCCTTCGTCACGCAGGGCCTTGCAGGCCTGCGAACCGGAATAATCGAACTCGCAAGCCTGGCCGATCACGATCGGGCCGGCGCCGATCAGGAGGATGGTCTTGATGTCGTCACGACGCGGCATGATCAGCGTCCGGCGCGCGCGTGCGCTCGATGAGCATGAAGAAATGATCGAACAAGGGCTGTACGTCACGCGGTCCGGGGCTGGCCTCGGGGTGGCCCTGAAAGCTATAGGCCGGCAGTTCGCGATGGGCAAGGCCTTGCAAGGAGCCATCGAACAGCGAGCGATGGGTGGCGCGCAGGCTCGCCGGCAAACTCGCCTCGTCAACCGCGAAACCGTGGTTCTGACTGGTGATGAATACCCGCCCGCTGTCGAGATCCTTGACCGGATGATTGGCGCCATGGTGGCCGAACTTCATCTTCACCGTGCGTGCGCCGCAAGCCAAGGCCAGCAACTGATGGCCCAGGCAGATGCCGAATATCGGCATGCCGGTCGCAAGTAATTCACGTATGGCGGTGATGGCATAGGTGCAAGGCTCGGGATCACCCGGCCCGTTGGACAGGAACACGCCATCGGGTTTACGCGCCAGCACCGCGCTAGCCGAGGTAGTGGCAGGCACCACTTCCACTTCGCAACCGCGGTCGGCAAGCAGACGCAGAATGTTGCGCTTCACGCCGAAGTCGTAAGCCACCACGCGCAAGCGGCCAGCAGCCATGGCGCGATGGGCGTTGGTAGCCAGTTCCCAACTGCCTTCGCGCCAGGTGTAGGGCGCATCAGTGGTGACCACACGCGCCAGATCTGCGCCATTCAGACCCGGAAAACCACGTGCCGCCGCGAGCGCTTGCGTGTCGCTAGCCTCGGGGCCAGCCGCAATGCAAGCGCCTTGAGCGCCATGGGCGCGCAATAAGCGCGTCAACTTGCGCGTGTCGATATCGGCGATCGCGACCACCCCCTGCTCACGCAGGAATTCGCTCAAAGAGCCACTCGCCCGCCAGTTGCTGACGGCGGCCGAGGCGTCACGCACGACCAGGCCGCTGGCGAAGACACGCCGCGATTCGAAATCCTGACGGTTGATGCCGGTATTACCGATGTGGGGATAGGTGAGGGTAACGAGCTGCTGGGCATAGGAGGGATCGGTGAGGATTTCCTGATAGCCGGTGATGGCCGTATTAAATACCACTTCGCCGATCCCGAGCCCGGTGACACCGATGGAACGGCCATGAAAAACAGTGCCGTCAGAAAGCGCTAATACAGCTGGATCGCTCACACTCTTTCCCACATATGCAAAGCGGGAGGCAGCCGCATGACTGCTCCCGCTCGATGACGCGCATTGTACTTGAGCGACCTTGGGCAAGAAAGGACTAGCGGCCGCCGACAGATTAAAGACGCTGAGCTGTCAGCCTTTCGCCGCCGTGGGATTGCGAGTCAGCGCGCGTTGCTCAGTTCTGTCGGGGTTCGGAGCTGCCTGCCATAGCGGCGCGGTAGCGCTTGATGCGATGACTGATTTCGATGGCGACTTCGAGGGCGCGTTTACCGTCCTCGCCACTCACTTCTGGCAGCCCACCGTGGCGCACCGCGTCGACGAAGGACGCTATTTCTGCCTTCAGTACGTCGGTGCTGCCGACCGTCGCAGTCTCGAAGGTCACTTCGCGTTGCTCCTGCGCCTCGCGGCCGTCGGTGACCGTGCCGATACGCAACTCGTGGTTGGCGTAGTCAATGGCGAGATAGCCGCCACGCTGATAGACCTTCATGACTCGCGCCGACTCCTGGGAAACGCGACTCGCAGCCAATTCGGCGATACAGCCGCTGGCGAACTCAAGGCGCGCGTGGGCGATATCGATATCGTCGGTCACCACGGCGGTGCCCGAGGAATGAATCGCGCGCAGCGGGCTGCCGACAATGCTGAGCACGATGTCGATGTCGTGAATCATAAGATCCAATACCACATCGACCTCGGTGCCACGCTTTTTGTAAGCCGAGAACCGCTGCGCCTCGATGAGTCGCGGCATATCGATGCGCTCACGCAGCGCGCGCACCACCGGATTGAAACGCTCCAGATGGCCGACCTGCAGTACCAGACTGCGAGCGGCCGCAGTCTGGATAAGGATCTCAGCTTCGGCGACGGTCGCGGTTAAAGGCTTTTCGACCAAGGCATGAACGCCGGCGCTCAGGCAGTCGTGGGCAATGGCGAAATGTCGCGCCGGTGGCACGACGATCGAGACCAGATCGATGTCGTGCAGAATCTCGCGGTAATCGATAACGGCGCGGGTGCCATATTTGGCGGCGACTTCGGCACCGCGTAGCGCGTCGGTATCGGCCACCGCATAAAGCTCGACACCGTCGAGCTGGGTGTATTTCTGTGCGTGGAAATTACCCAGGTAACCCACGCCGATGACGGCGGCCCGCAATGCTCGCATACGCTCACCCGCAGATCCGGTGGCGCCCAACGACCCCGGCTTCGCGGGCGAGTATAACCGAGCGGCGCAGTGCCGCCCTTATTCGCGCAGGCCCAGCACGTCCTGCATGTCGTAAAGCCCGGCTGGTTGCTGCATGAGCCAAGCGGCCGCGCGCAGCGCACCGCTGGCGAAGGTCGAACGGTCGGAGGCCTTGTGGGTGATCTCGATACGCTCGCCGCTGCCCGCGAACAGCAAGGTGTGATCGCCCACAATGTCACCGGCACGGATGGTCTCGAAGCCGATGGTGTTGCGATCACGCGGTCCGCTGCGGCCTTCACGGCCATAAACCGCACAGCGCTTGAGGTCGCGGCCCAGCGCAGCGGCGACCACTTCGCCCATGCGCACGGCGGTGCCGGACGGCGCATCGATTTTGTGCCGATGATGGGCCTCGATGATCTCGATGTCGAAATCATCGCCCAAGACCCGCGCTGCGAGATCTGCCAACTTGAAACAGAGGTTCACACCTACGCTCATATTCGGCGCGAACATGATGGGGATGTCGGTGGCAGCGTCGCTGATCTGGGCTACCGCAGAACCGAAACCCGTCGTGCCGATCACCAGGCGTTTGGCCGCACGGCGACACAATGCCAGATGCGTGAGCGTCGATTCGGGCACGGTGAAGTCGATCAATAAGTCGCAAGCATCGAGCGCCGCCACCGGATCGGCGGTGATGAGCACGCCGCTCGCGTGCACTCCGGCCAAGAGTCCGGCATCACTGCCGAGGTGAGGGGATTGCGGGTGTTCGAGTGCCGCGCTCAAGACCAAGGTCGAATGTTGCGCCAACAGACTGACCAGGGTACGACCCATGCGGCCACCGGCGCCGGCAATCGCGACGCGGGTTTTTTCTTGGGGCATGTTGCCTCCTCTAGCGCTGCACCTGACACATCAGGAAAACTTCATTTCTTCGAAGAACTTCTTCACCCCATCCAGCCATGAGCTGGCGCGCGGGCTGTGGGTGTTGCCCTCGCCGTTCAGCGATTCGCCAAACTTGCGCAACATCTCCTTCTGTTCTTTATTGAGATCGACCGGCGTCTCGACTGCTACGCGGCAGATCAGGTCGCCGACTTGCCCGCCACGCACCGAACGCACGCCTTTGCCGCGCAGACGGAACATGCGGCCGGTCTGGGTCTCGGCCGGGATCTTGAGCATCACCCGCCCCTGCAGGGTCGGTACTTCGAGCTCGCCACCGAGCACCGCGATAACGAAGTCGATCGGCACTTCGCAGCGCAGATCGGTCTCTTCGCGGGTAAAAATCGGATGTTCCTTCACGACCACATTGACATAGAGATCGCCCGATGGGCCACCGTTCTGCCCGGGCTCGCCCTCACCCGACAGGCGGATGCGATCGCCATTGTCGACACCCGCCGGCACCTTGACCGAAATGGTCTTGTTGCCGCGTGTCTTGCCACCGCCATTGCAGCTCGCACAGGGGTCGGAAATGGTCCTACCGCTGCCGCGACACTTCGGGCAGGTTTGCTGCACCGAGAAGAAGCCCTGCTGCATGCGTACCTGCCCGGCACCACCGCAGGTGCCACACTGGTCCGGCGGCTTACCGCTGCGCGAGCCCTTGCCGCCGCAGGTTTCGCACCCGACCAAGGTCGGCACACGAATTTTGATCTCGCTGCCGGCGACCGCGTCTTCCAGGGTCATCTCAAGGTCGTAACGCAGATCGGCGCCGCGATAGGCGCGCGAACCGCCCCGGCCACTGCCGCCGAAGATGTCACCGAATACGCTATCGAAAATGTCGCCGAAGCCCGCTCCACCAGCGCCAGCCTGCTGATCGACGCCGGCGTGACCAAATTGATCATAGGCCTGGCGCTTGTGCCGATCGCTGAGCATCTCAAACGCTTCTTTGACTTCCTTGAAGCGCTCCTCGGTCTGCGGGTCATCCGGATTGCGGTCAGGATGAAGTTTCATCGCCAAGCGGCGATAGGCCTGTTTGATCTCGGCCTCGCCCGCCTTGCGATCGAGACCAAGAACTTCGTAGTAATCACGCTTGGCCATGGCGTTGTGTTCCGTAGTGAATTGCGGCTCTCAGCAACACACAGGCCCGGCGCGGCAAAGTGCCAGGCCGGGCCTGCGCAAGCAGACTTAGGCGTCAGGTTTACTTATCGTCTTTGACTTCTTCGAAGTCGGCATCGACCACATTGTCTGCGGACGCGCCATCGGGCCGCGCACCGCCGCCAGCGTTCGCGCCAGCTGCCTGCTGATCGGCCTGTTGGGCCTGGCCGGCAATCTTACCCGAGAGTTCCCCAAGTTGCTGCGCCTTGGCTTCGATGTCGTCGGGATCGTCGCTGGCCATGGCCGCCTCGACCGCCTTGATGGCATCTTCCATCTGTTTGCGATCGGCGTCGGATATTTTGTCCTTCAGCTCCTCCATCGACTTCTTCGAGGCATGTACCAGCGAATCGGCCTGATTGCGCGCGGTGACCAGGGTCTGGAACTTGCGGTCCTCCTCGGCGTGGGCCTCGGCATCCTTCACCATCTGCTGGATTTCCTGATCCGACAAACCGCTGGAAGCCTTGATCACGATGGACTGCGCCTTGCCGGTCGCTTTGTCCTTGGCCGACACATTCAGAATGCCGTTGGCGTCGATATCAAACGCAACTTCGATCAGCGGCACGCCGCGCGGCGCCGACGGAATGTCCGCGAGATCAAACCGGCCCAGTGACTTGTTGGTCGAGGCGCGCTCACGCTCGCCCTGCAACACATGCACAGTGACTGCGGTCTGGCTG
>JANMJF010000567.1:0-1807 GCA_031371245.1 Pseudomonadota bacterium
TCGTGACTGGCGCCTGCGCCATTCACTGCCGTTACTGCTTTCGTCGTGAATTTCCCTACGGCAGCAACGTTGGCGCTGGCCCGCTGGCGGCGGCGCTGGCGACCATCGCCGCCGATCGAACACTGCACGAAGTGATCGTGAGCGGCGGCGACCCACTAGTGCTGGGCGACACCGCGCTCGGCGCACTGTTCACCAAGCTCGCGGCCATTCCCCATCTCAAACGCCTGCGCATTCACTCACGCCTGCCGGTGGTGCTGCCGGCGCGTATCACGCCGCGCCTGCTTGCAGCGCTGGCGGGTGGACGGCTGAAGCCGGTGCTGGTGATCCACGCTAATCACCCGCGCGAAATCGATGACGAGGTGCGCGACGCGCTCGCTGCTTGTCGCCGCGCTGGGATAACGCTGCTCAATCAAACGGTGCTGCTGCGGGGCGTCAACGATGCCGCAACGACCCTCGCGACTTTATCCGAGATCTTGTTCGAGACCGGTGTGTTGCCCTACTACGTGCACGTGCTCGACCGCGTACGTGGCACTGCCCACTTCGATGCCGGCGATGCCAGGGCCGCCGCCATCGAGCGCGAACTGCGCGCCCTGCTGCCCGGCTATCTCGTGCCGCGCTTCGTGCGGGAAGTGCCCGGTGCGAGTGCCAAGCTGCCGCTGGCCGAGATCGGCGCGCCAATGTACGTCTGATCCCAGCAGTGCCGCGAGTGCGTTTAAGCGCAAACAAGCGAAGTCACAAAAAAAATTAAAGGCCGACCGGGTTACTGACGATAGAGGGTCTTGAACGGAACATCCCTACCCTCCCTGGTCCGTTCATTCTAGCGGGCCGGCGTTCGCGCCGGCCCGCCTTTTTTTGCCTGAACTATTCCACCGCCTCGATACGATCGACCCGTTGAAAACCGCGCGGCAGCTTGAGCCCGCGGCGCGCGCGCTCAGCCACGTAGTGCTGCTGATCGGCGTCCTTCAAGGTCAGGTGGCGGTTACCTGAATAGATGCGCAATTCCTGTCCCGGCTTCAAGACCGTAATGGCCTGCATGATCTCTTCGCGCGAGCGCAGCTTGGTCGGCGGGATCTGCATGAGCTTCTGACCCTTGCCACGCGCCATGCGCGGCATTTCTGCCACCGGGAATACCAGCAGATGGCCACTGTTGGTGACGCAGGCCACCCATTCTTGGTCGGGATTATCGAACGCCGTGGGCGCCAAAACCCGCGCGCCAGGTGCGAGCGTCAACACTGCTTTACCGGCGCGATTCTTAGTCATCATTTCATCGACTTCAGCGATGAATCCGTAGCCATGATCCGACGCCAGCAAGAGCCACGGCCGCGTGCCGGCCATCACCACCCCAGCAAACGTCGCGCCTTCGGGTGGCGTCAGCCGTCCGGCCAAGGGCTCGCCGAGGCCACGAGCCGAAGGCAGGCCATGGGCCGGCAAGGTATAGGCCCGTCCGGTCGAATCGAAAAACACCGCGTTCTGATTACTCTTGCCACGCGCCGCCGCCTGGTATTCGTCACCGCTGCGAAAGCTCAGCTCGCGCGCATTGAGATCGTGGCCCTTGGCAGCCCGCACCCAGCCCTTGGACGACAACACCACGGTCACGGGTTCGGCCGTGATCAGCTCGGTCTCGGCCAAGGCCTGGGCGGCTACACGCGCAACGACTTCGCAGCGGCGCTCGTCGCCGAAGCGTTGCATGTCGGCGCCGATTTCCTCGCGCACCAGAGTGCGCAGGCGCTTGGGCGAGCCAAGAATCTGTTCGAGACTCTTGCGCTCTTTTTCGAGCTCGGCCTGCTCACCGCGGATGCGTATTTCT
>JANMJF010000594.1:0-8954 GCA_031371245.1 Pseudomonadota bacterium
AGCCACTGTTGAGCGGCGTGAGCCTCAAGCAAGGCGAGAATATCCTCGCCACCAAGCCGGCCGTGTGGCTGGACGTGCGTTTCCCCGAGGAACATCAGCGCGACGGTGTCCCCGGCAGCGTCAACCACCCGCTCAATACCTTGCGCATGCACTCGGGTCGGCTCGATGGCGAGCTCACGTATGTCGTTTATTGCGACACTGGCACACGCAGTGCGGTGGCGGCTTTCCTGCTCGCTGAGCGTGGTTTCGATGTCCACTATCTCGAAGGTGGGCTGATGCGCTACGAGCTGTTGCCGAACGTACCAGACCTCGATCTCAGTGTTGACGACGCCACCAGCGTCCCGCCAAGGACAGCGCCGGCGCCGACTTCGCCAAAGACCGCGCGTGAATTGCCTAACGACTCGGCGGGTCAGGCCGCCGCGCTGAGCGTGGCTACTGACCTCGCACGGCGCGAGGCGGAACTGGCGGCCGCACAGAAGATCGAGGCCGAACGCCAACGCATCGCCGTCGAAATGCAGCGCGAGCGGGCCGAGGTCGAGCGTCGCACGGCCGAGAAATTGCGCGCCGAGAAGAAACGCATCCAGGCCGCCGCCGTGGCCGCCCATCGGCAACTCACCGAAGCGCAGCGACTGAAAGCTGAAATCGAACAAGCGCGCGGCGAAGTCCAAGCCGCTGCCGAGGCGGCGGCCATCGCTCACGCTGCACGCGGTCAAGCCGACAGCGAACGTCTCAAGGCCGAAGTAGCGCGGGCGCGGCTCGATGCTGAGACCGCCGCGGCCGCCATCGCCGCGGCGCGGCGTGAGACCCAGGAAGCGCAGCGTCTCAAGGATGAACTCGAGCGCGTCCGGGCCGCCGCCGAGGCCGCCGCCACTGCCCATGCAGCGCACGACCAGGTCGAGACCGCCAGCCTGCGGGCGGAAATCGAGCGCGCGCGAGCCGAGGCTGAAGCGGCCGCCACGGCAGCGGCCGCCGCGAGCGTCCGTGAGGCGCAGCAAGCGCGCCGTCTAAACGAAGAGCTGGCGCGGGTGCGGGCCGAAGTGGAAGCGTCGGTCGCCGCCCACGTCGCACGTGATCAGGTCGAAACCGAGCGTCTGCGCGCCGAGATCGAAAGCACGCGGGCCGCGGCCGAAGTTGCCGCCGGCGCGGCGGCTGCTGCTGCCGAGCGCGAAACCTGCGCGGCGCAACGACTGAAGGACGAACTGGAACGGGCGCGCGCCGAGGTAGAGGCGAGCGCTGCCGTTGTAGTGGAACGCGAAGCCAGAGAATCTCAACGGCTTAAAAACGAATTGGAGCATGCGCGTGCGCAGGCCGAAGCGGCGGCGGCGGCCGCCCAAGCTGCTGCTGAGCGGGAAGCGCAGCAAATGCAACGGATGAAAGAGGAGTTCGAGCGCGCGCGGGTCGAGGCGCAGGCCAGCGCCGCGGCGGCGGCCGAGCGCGACCGCGCCGAGGCCGAGCGGCTCAAGGCTGAAATTGAACGGGCACGTGCCGAGGCCGATGCGCTGGCTGCTGCCGCCAGCGAGCGCGAACGTGCCGATGCCGAACGTATGCGCGAAGCGCTCGAGCAGGCACGTGCCGAGGCTGCGCAGCGCGAGCTGGCCGAAGCACAGCGCATCAAGGCTGAGGTCGAACGGGCCAAGGCCGACGCTGACGTCGCTGTGCAGCGTGAACGCGACGCCCAGCGCGAACGGGTTGAGCAGGTACGTGCGGAAATGGAGCGCCGCTTGCAGGAAGAAGAACACAAGCTGCGTGCGAGCTACGCCTGGCAGGCTGAGGAGCTCAAGCGACTGCAGAGCCAGAAGGCCGAGGCCGAAGTGCGCCTGCGCGAAGAGCAGGAGCGCGTGCGTGTGCAAGCCGACGAATCACGCGTGCGACTGGCCGAAGCGCGCGATTACCAGCGGCGCCTTGAAGAGGTGCAACTGGCCAGCGCGCACGAAACGGAAATGCGCGAGCAGCAGCAGCTGGCGCTCGAGAGCAAGTTGCGCGAGGAACTGCGCCACACGGTGCAGACCGAACGTCGTCAGCTCGAACAAGAGCTGGCGCGCAACGCGGCCGAACTCGACCGTGCACGCCGCGAGCGCGAAGCGGCTGAAGCGGCGCGCCGTGCCGCCGCCGCCGAGGCCGAGCAGATCGTGGCCGAATTCAAGGACGCCCATGCGCGCAAGCGCATGCAGGAAGAAGCGGAAATGCGCTTTGAACGCGAGCGGCTGGAAGCCGATGCGCGCTGTCTGCGCCTGGCCTTGGAACTCGCGCAGCGTGAAAAGCAGGCCGCGCTCCAACAGCAAAGCGTGATCGAACTGGAAATCGCTGACCGTCAACGCCTCGGTGTCGACAGCGATGCCGCTGGTGAGTCCGACCTCCGTGCGCTGCAAGCCCAGGCCCAACAGCTCGCCGAGCAGATCGCAGCCAGCGACCGGGCGCAAGCCGATGCGCAGGCCGCAGCGGTTGCTTCAGCCGGTGATCTGGCCGCGCACCGCGTCCACGAAGAGCGGGTGCGGGCCAGCCTCAAGTCGGAAATCGACGAATGGCTGCATGAACAGGATGCGGCCGAAAACAGTGATTCACAGCGCGGCATTCTCGCCAATCAGCGTGCTCATCTCGATCGCATCAAGCAGCGCGCGCAGGCCGTGCGAGCGGCGGCCAAAGCCCACGATCAAGCGCTCATCAACGAACTGGCCGACAAACTCAAACGCGGCGAGAGCGAGTGAGTTCCGTGCGCCGCGCATAGTTTAGTCGCGCGCCGACAAGTCGATGTGAATATCACCGTCGGGGTGATCCAGATGTACCCAATAGGGCCAGTTGCCGTGCAGGCAGATTTCCCCGTAACGCCGATCGGCGCCGTTGACGCTGAATTCGAAGCGGAACACTCGTTCCAGACGCATCCCATATGCGGTGTGGGCAAGACCCACGCGACGCAGGGCAACGGCCTCGTCGAGGCGCTGCACGTCGAGGTCCTTGCACACTTCGCGACTAATCATATCGACGCGGTCATGAGCCTGCATCGACCACCACCATAGTCCGATCACGAAACCACCGCCGAACAGCAGCGCCAGTTCGGTGAGGCTCACGTCGATGGCTGCGCGCGGGTGGGCTGGGTTTCAATCATCGCCACGGCGGGCCAGCACACGCACGGCGTCATCCGCGTCGACCCGCACGGCGAGCACGATCGGGCAGCAGCACACCTCACAGTCCTCGATGTAATCCTGTTCAGCCGCCGAGTGATCGACCAGCACGCTTATGCGTTCGCCACAGTAGGGGCAACGGAAATGCTGTTCGCTCTGCTGCATGGCTGTGGCGCGTCAGTCGCGGAAATTGGTGAACTGAAATGGCAAGCCGAGTTTGGCGTTCTTGACCAGCGCGATCACAGCTTGCAAGTCGTCACGATTCTTGCCGGTCACGCGCAATTGATTCTGCTGCATCTGGGCCTGAACTTTGAGCTGGCTGTCCTTGATGAGCTTGGTCAGCTGGCGGCCGGTATCCTTGTCGACCCCTTCGCGCACCGTCACCGGCAGACGCGCCTCGGCGATGTTGGAGTTGAAGTCGCCCACTTCCAGACAATCGATGTCGATGCCGCGCTTGGCCAGGCGGCTCTCCAGGATCTCCAGCAGTTGCTTGGCTTGAAACTCGCCATCGGCGATGATGGTCAGCTTATTGTCTTCGCGTTCGACGCGCGCTTTGCTGCCCTTGAAATCGAAGCGCTGTCCGACTTCTCGATTGGTCTGATCGACGGCGTTGGTGAGTTCGTGTTTGTCGATTTCGGAAACGACATCGAACGTAGGCATTGACAGTTGCTCCTTTCGGCCGGTGCGCAAGTATAGCGTGCGTGCGTCGCGCGGCGAGCGCCCACCTATGAGGGGCAATGATGTTTGAAGTGATCACCTTCGATCTGGACGATACCCTGTGGGACGCGCGCCCCGCGCTGCTGCGGGCCGAACAGCGGCAGCATGCCTGGATAGTTGAACGCGCGCCGCGTCTCGCCGCCGCGCATGACAATGAATCGCTGCGCCGCTGGCGCTGGGAGCTGGCCAGCCAGCGCCCAGATGTCGCCCACGATTTCACCGCGCTGCGTTTGCTGGCGCTGCGCGAGCAGCTGGCTGCCTTCGGCTATGATCCGGCGCTCGCCGAACCCGGTATCGCGCTGTTTGTGCACGAGCGCAGCGTGGTGACTCTCTACGACGATGTGCGACCGGTACTCGCAGACCTCAGCCGTGATTTCACTCTGGTGGCGCTCACCAATGGCAACGCCGACCTTGAAGTTGCCGGGGTCAGCCCCTATTTCGCCTTTTGTATTTCGCCCGCCGAAGCGGGTGTGCAAAAGCCCGATCCGCGTATGTTCGAAGTGGCGCTGGCACGGGCCGGCGTAAGCGCCGCGCGTGCCGTGCACGTCGGCGATCAGCCGCTGTACGATGTTGAGGGCGCACGCCGTGCGTCACTCGCCAGCGTGTGGTTGAACCGCGGTGGGGAACCATGGCCCGCTGACTATGCACGGCCGCAGGCCGAGATTGCTTCCTTGACACAACTGCGCGCCGCGTTGGCGCGTATTGCTTGAATAGCCGCCCCACCATCAGCACAGAGTGATTTGAGTACCGATGTCCAATTCTGATTTCGACCTGACGTCCACCACCACCATTGACTCCTTGGGCCTGGAATTGCGTCAGTACCAGCACGCGGCCACCGGTGCGCGCCATCTGCATTTCGCCTGCGCCGATGCGAACAACGCCTTCATGGTGGTGTTGCCGACGTTGCCGCAGGATTCGAGCGGTGTGGCGCATATCCTCGAACACACTACCCTGTGTGGAAGTCAACGTTATCCGGTGCGTGATCCGTTTTTCATGATGCTGCGTCGTTCGCTGAACACCTTCATGAACGCCTTCACCAGCAGCGACAGCACGGCCTATCCATTCGCCACCCAGAACCGCAAGGACTTCGACAATCTGCTCAAGGTCTACCTGGACGCGGTGTTCTTTCCCAATCTCGATCCACTCGATTTCGCGCAGGAAGGCTGGCGTATGGAATTCGCCGAGGACAGCGCCGGTGAGGTCCCGCGACTGGAATATCACGGCGTGGTCTACAACGAAATGAAGGGCGCGATGAGCGCGCCGCTGTCGCAGCTCTATCACCATCTGCACCGGGCGCTGTTTCCCGATACCGTCTATCGCCACAACAGTGGTGGCGAACCACTCGCGATCCCGGACCTCACCCACGCCGCGCTGCGTGCCTTCCATACCCGCCACTACCATCCGGGCAATGCGGTTTTTATGACCTATGGAAGTTTCCCCGAGGCCGACCATCAGCGTCATATCGCGGCGCTCGTGCTCAGCCGGTTCGCGCGTCCCGACGATGTTGTGCTGAGTCCGCTGCAAGCGGCCTTCAGTGCGCCGCGCGAAGTCGAAACCAGCTACTTTGCCGAGGACGAACAAGACCACAGCACACACCTGGTGTGGGCCTGGCTGCTGGGCGAGGCGGCGGCGCCGGACGACGTGGTGCTGGCCCATCTGTTGTCTTCGATCCTGCTTGAGCACAGTGCGTCACCGCTGCGTCATTACCTCGAAACCACCGAGCTCGCCAATGCACCATCGGAATTGTGCGGGGTCGATGATTCCGCGCGGCAGTTGGTGTTTGTCTGTGGCGTCGAAGGCAGCGAACGCGAACACGGGGCGGCGCTCGAACAAGGCCTGCTCGATGTGCTGCGCGCGGTCGCGCGCGATGGTGTTGACATAGCCGCCCTTGACGCCGTACTCGATCGCATCGAGATGGCGCAGCGCGACATCGGCGGCGGCAGTTACCCCTTCGGCCTGCAGCTGATGGGCCGTGTGATGCCGGCCGCCATGTACCATCGCGATCCGGCGCGTTTGCTCGAACTCGACCGCCTGCTGGAAGGTCTGCGCCGCGAGATCCGCCAACCCGGTTTCGTCGCGCGTCTGGTGCAGCGTTTATTGCTCGACAACCCCCATCGCGTACGCGTAACCATGGTGCCCGACGCCGCCAAGGCGGCACGTGACGAGGCCCAGGAACGCGGGCGTCTGGAGACGCTGGCGCGCCGCTTGACGAGTAGCGAACGCGAGATGCTGGTCACGCAGAGTGCGGCATTGCGTGAACGCCAGGCGCGTATCGACGATCCCGATGTACTGCCGTGCGTGACGCTTGCCGATGTGCCGGCACCGAGTCCGGCGCCACGCGCGCGCATCGCCCAAGTCGAGGGTGTCGAGGTGCACGCCTACGATTGCGCGGCCAACGGCATCTTCCGCATGCAGCTGGTCTATGACCTGCCGGACCTGAGTGCTGCCGAGTTGCGCGTGCTGCCCTTGATGTCTGACTACCTGACCGAACTCGGCCACGGGCGTGAGGATTATCTCGCCGTGCAGTCGCGCCGCGCACTGTTCGGCAGTTTCGGGACCAATACCATGGCGCGCGCGCCGATCGCCGGTGGCGAGTTGCGCGGCTGGTTCGTGGTGACGGGCAAGGGCCTGGCACGCAGGCGCGACGCGGTCATCGATATCGTCAACGAAATGCTCGACGGGGTACGTTTCGATGAGACTGAACGCCTGCACGAACTGCTCATGCAGTCGCGCGCCGAGGCCGAACAATCGCTGACTGAGCGTGGCCATCAGCTCGCTGTGATCAGTGCTGCAAGCAGCTACTCCACCAGTGCGGCGCTGGACGATCTATGGGACGGCCCACGGGCGCACGGCATACTGAAAGACCTCGCCGGCGCCGAACACGCGTCGGCGTCGCGGGAGCTGTTCGCCTTGTTCGAATCGATACGCACGAAGCTGCGACATGCGCCACGGCGCGTGGCCTTGTTCGGTGATGCGGCCGTGCTCGAAGGCGCCGCCGCGCGCGCGGCGCGGGTTGGTGCGGCCGTCACGCCGGCCTGCATGCCGTTTGTCGCCGCCATCGAAGCGCAGGCGGCGGGTACTGGCTGGCTGATCAATTCACAGGTCAATTTCGTCGCCAAGGCCTATGGTGCGGTGCCTGAAGATCACGCCGACGCGCCGTTGCTGGCGGTCCTTGGCCGTTATCTGCAGGACGGTTTTCTGCATGGCGAGATTCGCGAGAAGGGCGGTGCCTACGGCTCGGGCGCGAGCTACGACGCCGACAGTGCGACCTTCCGTTTCCTCTCCTATCGCGATCCGCGCGCCATGGCGACCTTGCGGGATTTCGATCGCGCGCTGGTGTGGTTCGCCAACGACGATGACAAGCAGCGGCTGGAAGAGGCCATCCTCGGCACCATCCGTGCGCTCGATCAGCCGCGTTCACCGGCGGGTGAGGCCGAACGCGCTTTCACCAATGGGCTCTACGGTCGCGACGACGCCTTTCGTCAGCGCTTTCGGGCGCGAGTGCTGGCAGCCGATCACGCATCTTTGCGGGCCGTGGCGGCGCGCTATCTCGATCCCGCCCATGGCCGCCTTGGCGTGGTGTGCAGTAGCGCCGCCGTTGCTGATTTCGCTGGCGCCGATCTCAGCTTCGCTAAACTGTGAGGCTGGCGGATGCGGCAGGGAGGGTAGACATGGATATCGGCTTTGATGAAGGCGCGGCAGGTTTCCATCAAGCCCGCGCGCTGCTCGTGATCGCGCGCGAGGCGTCGCTTGATGAGTTCGATGCAGAACACCAGGCAGCGGTGCTCGATGCGCTCAAGACCGCCGGTGAAGTGCATCTAGCGCGGCCAGAATTCGCTGCGCTGCGCGCGCAATTTGCGATCGACGAGAGTGCGCGCGGTGCGGCTGCCGAGGAGGATGCCTGGTGGGCACGCTGGTTCGGACCATCGCGCCGCGAGCAACAATTGGCCGCCCAGCGCAGCGCGGCACTTGAGCGCGCTGGTCGCGCTGAACTGTCATCCTTCGAGGCCTTGGCCGAGACCACGCGGGTGGCACGCGAACGCGATGCCGCACGGGCGCGCATCGCTGAGCTTGAGCATGAATTGTACGAACTGCGCAAGGTCTGATGCTTAAGGCCCGCGCTGCTGCGTTAGTGGCGTTGCTCCACCCGTTCGAAATAACGCTCAAGCAGCCGCGCCTCATCAAAATGCCGGCGTCCGACGAAGGCCGTGGCCTGATGTCCCCATTGCCGCATGCTGCCCGCAGCAACCACACCCATCGGCCACAAAAACCAGCGCTCACCGCGCGCGCTCGTCGGCACCAGACCGCGGGCATCAAACAAACTGCTGCGCTGCTCGCTGGCCGGCAGCGCGCGTAGTTCGGTGTAGGGCAGTAATAAGTAGCCATGGTCAGGTGGCGTGGTGGCGGCCGGTGCCAGCGCCGTCAGGTAGTGCGTGCCGCTCGCCAGGGCCAGGCGCAGTCGACCGTGCCACGCAACAGGAATAGTGAACGGCACCCATGGTGGTTCTTCCAAGGTATTGGCCGGGGACCGCAGACGCAGTCGCGCGCTCGGAAAGAACATGTGATAACAGCCGCAGTTGTGCACCAGATCGTAGGTCAGCGGCTGGCCATCGCTATCGAGCGTGACGCGCCAGCTCAAACCATCCAGGGGCCCGGCGAGGGCATCGAACCGGCCCTGGGCGGTGCGCGCCGCAAACCACCATGTGTAGACCAGTTGCGGCAGGACTTCGTTGCCAAAGCGAGTGTAGGCCAGCTGGCTATAGAGCACGGCTTGTGCGCCATTGATGAAGGGCGGGGTATTGCGCGTGACGCGGCCGGGGCGATCATCGTCGCTGCGCGTTTCTATGCTGAGTTCGGGCGCGTGACGGCGGAGCAGACGCGCGCGCTCGGTGTCGGTGAAAAGTGGAATGCCGAGCGCATCCTGACGCCACGGCGCAGACTCAGGGGCGATCGTTTCGCTACTCGCGTCGGCGCTCAAGCCATAGTGTTCCCCGCCCACCGCATCGCTCGCACTACTGTCGATCAAGCGCGGCATTTCGCGCTTCTGCATGCGCTTCACGCTAGCCAGTGCCACGCGCGCGCTGACGGCATACAGGCCGAGTACCCGCCGCGTCACGC
>JANMJF010000602.1:0-9883 GCA_031371245.1 Pseudomonadota bacterium
GGAGGTCAACCCAGGCGCGCTCGCGCAGTACAAAAACCGCAATATCATCGCCAACCCGAACTGCTCGACCATTCAGATGTTGGTCGCGCTGAAGCCGATCCACGACGCGGTCGGCATTGAGCGGATCAACGTCTGCACCTATCAGGCGGTGTCGGGCACCGGCAAGGAAGCCATCCAGGAACTCGCGACCCAGACAGCGTCTTTGCTGAACGCTCAGCCGATCGTGGCCGAGGTTTATGCCAAGCAAATCGCATTCAACGTGCTGCCGCACATCGATGTTTTCATGGACAACGGCTACACCAAGGAAGAAATGAAAATGGTGTGGGAAACACGCAAGATCATGGAGGACGACAGCATCCAGGTGAACGCGACTGCGGTACGCGTGCCAGTATTCTTCGGTCATTCCGAGGCCGTGCATATCGAAACCCACCGCAAGATCACTGCCAGCGAGGTGCGTGCGTTGCTCGAAAAAGCACCCGGCGTGACAGTCATGGATCGCCACGAAGATGGCGGTTACCCGACTGCTGTGACCGAGGCGGCCAACCAGGATCCGGTGTTCGTCGGTCGAATTCGCGAGGACATCTCCCACCCGCGAGGGATTAACTTGTGGGTGGTCTCGGACAATGTTCGAAAGGGGGCCGCACTGAACAGCGTCCAGATCGCGGAGCTGTTGGTAAAAAGTCATTTGTAAGCTATAGTTACTTACGATATATAAAGAATCTTAGAAGCTTTGGGACATGCTGCCGAATGGGTAAGTCGTTCGGCGCTATGCGTATGCCGCCACGCGGCAGCGTTTCCATCGTGGGGAAACCGACTAAGGAATGACGTCCATGCTACGGAATCGAGCCGTCGCCTTCTTGCTGTGCTGCTTGGCGAGCCGCTTGGCTTTTGCTTTGGGTCTAGGACCTTTGGAGGCCACTTCGGCCCTGAACGAACCGTTCACGGGGCGCATCGAAGTACTTGGCGCCAAGTCCGAGGACTTCGACACACTGACCATCGCCCTGGCCGGCGAAGAGCAATTCCGCCGTGCCGGTATAGAGCGCACGGCCGTGCTGTTCCAGTTGCGCTTCTCTGTCGCCGACTCGCCGGACGGTAAGGACTATATTTCGATCACGTCCAGAGACTCGATTCGCGAGCCTTTCCTGAATTTTCTTCTGGAGATGAATTGGGCCAACGGTCGCCTGCTGCGTGAATACACCGTGCTGCTGGATCCGCCGCTCTACGATCCCAACCGTCGTTTGGCCGCCGCCCCCGCAGCGCCTCGCACCGCATCGGTGGCCAGGCCGCCTTACGTGCCTGCGACTAAGCCCGCCATCGCATCGGCCACCCAGCCCACCCCACCCCGCGCCCTTACCCCTTCCGGCGCAGTGGCCCCTGCACCGAATGGAGATATCGGTCCGGTCGGTGCTGGTGACACCTTGTGGTCACTTGCGCGCAGTTATCGTCAGGACGATGGGGTGTCGATTCAGCAGATGATGCTGGCCATCCTGCGCCAGAATCCCGAAGCGTTTAGCAGGGGTAACGTCAACATGTTGCGCCGTGGTGCCGTGTTGCACATGCCCGACGATGCCGCTATGCGTTCGATGTCGGCCAGGCAAGCCGCTGCCGAAGTCCGCCATCAGCACCAGCTGTGGGAAGAATACCGCCAGCATGCCAGTGCCGCGCCCACTGCCCAGCCGCTCGGTACGCCGTCGACACCGGCGACGGCCGCCGAACCGGTGGCGGCTGCCACTGACCCCAACGCACGCCTCGAACTGGTTGCTCCGGGCGGCAGCGCTGCTGGTGCTGCGAGCGGCAAGACTGGTAAACCAGGCGCGGCGGGGGCGGCCAGCGGCGACGCCAAGCTGGTTCGTGACGAAACCTTGGACGCCACCACGCGCCAGGCCGGTGATCTCAAGGATCGCCTGTCAGAGGCGGAAGAGATCATCAATATCCTGCAGCGGCAGGTGAACATCAAAGATCAGGAGCTGGCGTCATTGCAGGCGCGGCTGGCCGAACTGGGTGTCAAGCAAGGCGATCTGGGTGCACCAGCCGCTGCGGCTGCGAAGGCCAGCGCGACCGGTGCCCAGCCAGCTGAGATCGCGGCCACTACAGGCGCCGAAGCGGTGCCCACGGTTTCGCCTGAAACACCGGTGGTGGAAGCGGCGCCGGAAGCTGCTGGCAAGACACCCGCAGCAGCGCCACAGACCGAACCGGAAATCGACATCGATACCGGCAAGACAACCGCAGCTACTGAACCGGCCTTAACCGCCGGCGAGACCGGCAAGGAGCCGGAAATCGACGTCGAAACGGCGCCGCCTTCCTCGCAGCAGGGCTTTCCTGCCAGCCTCGTGCCGCCTGGCATCGCCAAATTGGTGCCGGGTGGGGCGCTGGGCGTTATCAGTCTGCTGGTATTGGCAGTCCTGGGTATTGGCGCAATCATTGCCCGCACTGCGCTGAAACCCGGTGGCCAAGCCGCTGAGCCGGTGGCCGTGCCGCTACGTACTTCGAGTTCGTCGGTTGCCAGCGAAGACCTTACGCAGGGCGCGTCGACCGCCCATGCCGGCGACGATGACCGCACCCAGACGCCGACCAATTTCGACCCGCTCGCGACTGAGACCAGCCTGCCGGCCTTCGACCCCAATGCGACCGTCGACGCTGCGGCCGAAGCCCCTGGCCAGCCGGGATCACAGGACAGTGATCCGCTTGAGGAAGTTAACGTCTATCTGGCTTACGAACGCTTCGATCAGGCCGAAGAACTGGTCAAGCGTGTTATCGCGCAGTATCCGGGCCGCCATGACTACAAACTCCGTCTGTTGGAAGTGTATTACTCCTCGAATGACAGGGTGTCCTACGAGAACGCTGCGCGTGAGCTGCACAACGCGGTCGGAGACAGTGACCCGCTATGGGAAAGTGCCCTGGCAATGTGGGCGGAAATGTCACCGGATCGTGCGCTGTTCGCCGCCGGCGGCACGCTCGCAGCAACGCTGTTGCCGGCCTCCGCCAGTGCCTTCGTCGATATCACCGGCGACAGCGACGCGGATGCTATCGAAGCAACCCTCACCCATGCGCCGCGACCGGGCGAAAGCACCCTCGATTTCGACCTCGTAGGGGAGACCACGGACACCGGCAGCGACACCAGCAATTTTCTCGATCTGACTGCTGCCGAGGGCGGCACCCGGTGAAATCCTTGACCTGACATCGACAGCCGAACTCGCCGAAACCGGTGAAATGGGTAGTGTGCTCGACCTGACGGCGAACAATGACGACACGCCATTCGAAATCGGCGCGAGCGGTGTGTTCGACCTGACCGAGGGTGTCGGCGACAGCAACGAGCTGTTGGACATCACAGGGGGTGGTGAAGGCAGTGCGTCCAGCGGCGATTTCCTCGATCTGAGTGGGGGTGGCAGCGATCTTCTCGATGTCTCCAAGACCGGCGACGTTTCGACGGTTGACGACCTTGACTTGCTCAATGTCACCGCGTCCGGGCTGTCGTCCGGCGCGCCGAGTGTAGAAGCCGACCCCAATGCCGAACTGGGTAACGCGCCGAGCAGCTTGACGACTGCTTCTTTTGATATCAGCGATACCGTCGCTCCAGTATTCAATAAGCCCGATGCCGACGACGACATCCTCGATATCACGGGCGGTAATCTTGCCAGCGGCGCTGGTGACGAACTTGAGTTCGACATCGGCGGTCTGGACATCGAAGAACATCCGACCGTGGAAATGGAACTGCCGGCATTGGTCAAAGCCACCGGCCTGGACCTGGACCTTAGCGCCGGTGGCGACCCTGCGTCCTCGCTCGATTTCGACATCGCGGCTAGCGATGATGAGCTGAGCGGCGCATTCGATATCAGTGAATCCGAAGACGCTGATGGCGACCTTGAGATCACCGTAGGTTCGAATAAGCCGTTTGACGGAGAGTTGTCCCTCAAGGGCGAGGAGCTGGATGCCATCGCGCTTGATGGCGAAGACGGTCTCGTACTCGATGGCGACCTTGATTTCGAGCTGGATGACACTACCGAACTCGATGCCATCGCTGGCGATGAGACCCTCGACATGGCGACCGCGATTGCATCCCGCCCTGTCCGCACACCGCGTCGCGACGATGACGCCACGTCCTTGGACGACCTCACCCTGGAGCTCGACGGCGCGCTCGGCAAAGGTGGCGATGGGGCTCATCTCGAGACCCTGGCGCTGGACTCGCTGGAGATCGAAAGCGACGACATGCTGGACCTGGGTGCGTCGCAGACCATCGTCATGCCGGTTGATCACACCATTGAGCGGCAGAGCGCGGCGGATGAAGCGGACACCAAGCTCAATCTTGCCAAAGCCTATATCGAGCTGGGGGATTCCGCAGGCGCCCGTTCGATTCTTGAGGAAGTCTCGGTCGAAGGCACACCTGCTCAACAGACTGAAGCCAAGACACTAATCGGGCGGTTGAAGGCCTGAGACAACGCGCCGGTCTGCGGCCGGCGCGCGATCCATGCCGCGACACCGATGCGCATTGCTCTCGGTATCGAATACGACGGCGCAGAATTCTGCGGCTGGCAGACCCAGCGCAGCGGCGTACGCGTCATCCAGCCACTAGTCGAAGCTGCACTCGCACGGGTAGCCGCGCATCATGTGACCGTGCATTGCGCGGGCCGCACTGACAGCGGTGTGCACGCGACCTACCAAGTGGTGCATTTCGACACGCACGCGCAACGCAGCGCGCGCTCCTGGATCCTCGGCGCCAACGCCAATCTACCTCCCGATGTTGCGGTGTTATGGGCGTTGCCCGTGCCGGACGATTTCCATGCGCGTTTTTCGGCGCGTGCACGCAGTTACGATTATGTGCTCAGCAACCGACGCACACGGCCGGGGCTTTGGCGTGGCAAGGTCAGCTGGGAGTGCCGTGCGCTCGATGTGCGGGCCATGGCCGAGGCCGCGCAATATCTCCTTGGCGAACACGATTTCACCTCGTTTCGCGCGCAGGCTTGTCAAGCGAAACATCCGATTCGAACCCTCCAGCGTTTAGACGTCGTGATGATCGAGCCTTGTATCGTGTTTCGTGTCGAGGCCAATGCTTTTCTGCAGCACATGGTGCGTAACCTTGTCGGCACGCTGCTTGAGGTCGGGCGGGATCGGCAGCTACCCGCATGGGTCGGGAATGTCCTGGCCGCGCGGGATCGCCGCCAAGCCGGCATGACCGCGCCGCCCGATGGGCTTTATCTAACGGGCGTGCGCTATGCCGAGGAATACGGCTTGCCGCAACCACCTTCCAGCTGTCCCGTGCTGGCCAGTTATGCCGGGCCGAGTTTTGATTGAACCGGGCGGCTACCTGTCGGCGTATCCAGATGGGATAATCCCGCAACTCGTCGCACATCGTCGGTCTGGATATCGCGTATATGCCCGTCAAGATCAAGTTTTGCGGGATTACCCGCGTCGAGGATGCGAATGCGGCGGTGGCGCTCGGCGTCGATGCCATAGGCTTTGTGTTCTACGCTCCCAGTCCACGTTGTATCGAGGTCGCGCAGGCGGCCGATATCGCCCGCGCGTTGCCGCCCTTTTTGTGCAAGGTCGGTCTGTTTGTCAATGCATCGGCAGATGAAGTCGACGCCGTGAGTCGTGCGGTCGGTCTCGACGTCGTGCAGTACCATGGTGATGAGACACCCACTGAATGTGCGCGCTCCCTGCGGCCCTGGATCAAAGCCATCCGTGTTCGAACGCAACTCGATATCGCGCAGGAATGCGCGCGCTATGGTGCCGCCAGCGCGTGGTTGTTCGATAGTTATGACGACCAGCGCTACGGCGGCAGTGGCAAGGTTTTCGACTGGCGCCTGCTACCACAGCACCATCGGCGCCCGATCATTCTTGCCGGCGGTCTGACGCCGGACAATGTCGGTGTAGCCATACGCGCCACTGCGCCCTACGCGGTCGACGTCAGCGGCGGTATTGAAGTCGCCCAGGGAATCAAGGATCACGAGAAGATGCAAAAGTTCGTTGCCGAGGTGAAGCGCGTTGAACGCTAAACCTGATACCACCGCCTTGGCCGGCATTGGCCACGAAACGGCCGTGCCTGATGCCAACGGCCACTTCGGTCCCTATGGCGGTCGCTTTGTTGCCGAAACCCTGATGGGCCCATTGGCTGAACTGGAAGCCGCCTACCACCGCTATCTCGGTGACGCCGAGTTCCTCGCCGAATTGGATGATGATCTCACTCACTATGTCGGACGGCCGTCACCGTTGTACTACGCCCGCCGCTGGTCCGAAGAACTCGGTGGTGCGCGTCTCTACCTCAAGCGCGAAGATCTGAATCATACCGGCGCGCACAAGGTCAATAATACCGTCGGTCAGGCCTTGCTCGCCCAGCGCATGGGCAAGATGCGAGTGATCGCCGAAACCGGTGCCGGTCAACATGGTGTGGCGACCGCCACCGTCGCAGCGCGACTCGGCATGCGCTGCCGCGTGTACATGGGCGTCGACGATATCAAGCGTCAGTCCATGAATGTGTTCCGCATGAAAATGCTAGGCGCCGAAGTGGTCGGGGTGTCATCCGGTTCGCGCACTTTAAAGGACGCCCTGAACGAAGCGATGCGCGACTGGGTGAGTAATGTTGACGACACCTTCTACATCATCGGCACGGTCGCGGGACCGCATCCCTATCCGGCCATGGTGCGTGATTTCCAGGCCATCATCGGTCGCGAGGCGCGCGCGCAATGCCTGGCCCGTGAAGGCCGTCTGCCCGACGCGCTGGTTGCCTGCGTGGGCGGCGGCTCCAATGCCATCGGCTTGTTCTATCCTTTTATCAACGACACTGGCGTGCGCCTGATCGGTGTTGAGGCGGGCGGCGACGGTGTCGCCACCGGTCGTCATTCCGCGCCACTGTCGGCGGGCAGCCCCGGCGTACTGCACGGCAACCGCACGTATCTCATGCAGGACGAATGCGGACAAATCAATGAAACGCATTCGATTTCCGCCGGTCTCGATTATCCCGGTGTGGGTCCCGAGCATGCCTGGCTGAAGGACAGCGGCCGCGCGCACTATGAGACCATCACCGATCAAGAGGCGTTGGCCGCGTTCCGCCATCTGACCCGCATCGAGGGCATCATGCCCGCCCTTGAGTCGAGTCACGCGCTGGCCTATGCCACCAAACTGGCGCGCGACATGAGGCGTGACCAGTTCATCGTCGTCAACCTGTCCGGTCGTGGCGACAAAGACATGCATACCGTCGCCACCATCGACGGCATTACGCTGTGAGCGCGACGCACACGAGGAATGACATGAGCCGCATCAGTGCCTGTTTCGAACGTCTGGCCGCGTGCCGCGGTAAGGGCCTGGTGACCTTCATCAGCGCTGGTGATCCCACCCTCACTGCTACCCCCGAACTCATGCATGCATTGGTGCGCGGCGGTGCTGACATCATTGAACTCGGCGTGCCGTTTTCTGATCCGATGGCCGATGGCCCGGTGATCCAGCGCGCCAGCGAACGGGCGCTGGCGCTCGGCACCACGCTCGATGACGTGTTCGCTTGCGTGGCGCGCTTTCGCGAAACGGACCACACCACACCGGTGGTGTTGATGGGTTACCTGAATCCCTTCGAGCACGTCGGCGCGGCCGGTTTTGGCGAACGCGCGAAGGCTGCCGGTGTCGACGGCGTACTGGTCGTCGATTTGCCGCCCGAAGAAGCGCAGGAATTCAATCGGGCGGTGAAGGCCGCTGGCGTCGATCAAGTGTTCCTGGTGGCGCCCAATACCAGCACTGCGCGCATCAGCATGATCTGCACCTATGCCTCGGGCTTCGTATACTTCGTCGCGGTCAAGGGTGTAACGGGCGACAAAGCCGTCGACGTCGACCTCATCAACGAACGTATCGCCCAGACGCGACGCTTGGCCAGTCTGCCAGTCGGCATTGGCTTCGGCATCCGTACGGCGCGCTCTGCGGCGGCCGCTGCCAGCAGCGCCGATGCCATCATCGTCGGCAGCGCGCTGGTTGAAATCGTCGAGCAGCACGGCCAGGACACCAATGCCGCTGCGGCGGCGCTGGAAACCTTCGTGCGCGGCCTGCGCGCGGCCATTGACGAGCGGGCCAACGCAGCATGAGCGGCGACGGCAAGTTGAGCTGGTTCAAGCGGCTGTTGCCGGCCAGTATCCGCACCGAAGGCTCGGTCAAGCGATCCATTCCCGAAGGTCTGTGGACCAGCTGTCCGGAATGCAAGGCGGTGTTGTATCGCGCCGAACTCGAACGCAATTTCGACGTGTGCGTGAAATGCGGTCACCACATGCGTCTGTCGGCGCGCCGCCGACTGCTGCGTTTCCTCGACAACGACGGCCCGAAAGAACTCGCGACCGGAGTCGGGCCGATCGACTTTCTCAAGTTCAAGGACACCAAGCGCTATAAAGATCGCATCATCGCCGCGCAGAAAGATACCGGCGAAATCGACGCGCTGCTGGTGATGGAAGGGCGCGTCCACGGCGTGGCGCTGGTGGCAGCGGCCTTTGAATTTCAGTTCATGGCGGGTTCGATGGGGTCGGTGGTGGGCGAGCGTTTTGTGCGCGGCGTGCGCCGTTGCCTGGATGCCCGCCTGCCCTTGGTGTGCTTCACCGCCAGCGGCGGCGCGCGCATGCAGGAAGCGCTGGTGTCGCTCATGCAGATGGCCAAGACCAGTAGCGCTATCGCCGAAATGCGCGAAGCCCGTCTGCCCTACATCGTGGTGCTGACCGATCCCACCACCGGTGGCGTATCGGCCAGTCTCGCCATGCTCGGCGACGTGATCATCGCCGAGCCCAATGCCTTGATCGGTTTCGCCGGTCCGCGCGTGATCGAACAGACCGTGCGTCAAGTGCTGCCGGAAGGCTTTCAGCGCAGCGAATTCCTGCTTGAGCACGGTACCGTCGACATGATTATCGATCGGCGCGAGATGCGGCAGACCATCGCCTCGCTACTCGCTGTTTTCACCCATCAGCCGTCGCCGGTCGTCGAGCACGGCTCGCCCGCAGCGCCTGCCCGCACCTGATGGTCGCCCATGGCAGCGACGTGCTGTCCACGCTGACCCCGGCCGCGACGGCGCCGCTGGGCGAGTGGCTGGCGTGGTTGGAGGCCGGTCGCGGTGAGCATATCGATCTGGGTCTTGAGCGCTGTGCGGAAGTCGCCAAGCGGCTAACACTGGCGCGTCCTGCACCGGTGGTGGTGACGGTTGCGGGCACCAATGGCAAGGGCTCGAGCGTCGCCCTGCTGGCCAGTATCTGGCGTAGCGCCGGCTATCGTGTCGGCGCCTACACATCACCGCATCTGTTGCGTTACAACGAACGCATCCGTATCGACGGCGTAGCGGTCGACGATGCCCGCATAAGCCTGGCCTTCGCCCGCGTCGAAGCGGCGCGCGACACCGTCGCGCTCACCTATTTCGAATTCGGCACCTTGGCCGCGCTCAGCATTTTTGCCGAGACGGCGCTCGACGTCGTGATACTGGAAGTCGGCCTCGGCGGCCGGCTCGACGCGGTCAACATCGTCGATGCCGATGTAGCGCTGATCGCTGCCATCGGCCTCGATCACGAGGACTGGCTCGGCGATTCCCGCGAAAAGATCGCGACCGAAAAAGCCGGCATCATGCGCGCCGGCCGCGTGGCGGTGTGTTCCGATCACGATCTGCCCTATACCGTGCTCGAACACGCCCGCGTTTGCGGTGCCTTGCCCGCCGTCTTAGGCGTCGACTATTCGTTCGAGGACGAGGGCCAGGATTGGACCTGGTGGTCGGGCCAGCATGTGATCGAAAACCTGACCTATCCAGCGCTGAGCGGTGCCCATCAATTACGCAATGCGGCCGGCGTGCTGAAAGTCGTCGATACATTGCAGCCGCGCCTGCCCGTAAGCGTGGCGCAGATTGGGCTGGGGCTGACTGAAGTTCTATTGCCCGGTCGTT
>JANMJF010000618.1:0-7740 GCA_031371245.1 Pseudomonadota bacterium
GGCGACACCTGCTACATCATCATGGAGCTGGTCGAAGGCGGCGAGACCCTGAAGAACTACTGCAAGCCCGATCACCTCGCCTCGATCGATAAAGTGGTGGAGATGATCTTCAAGTGCGCCAAGGCGCTCGACTACGCCCACAAGCAGGGCGTCATCCATCGTGATATCAAACCAACCAATATTCTCGTCACCACCACCGGCGACGTGAAAATAGGCGATTTCAGCATTGCCCATCTGACCAAGATGGATTCGACCAAGACCATGCCCATAGGCCTGGTCGGCTCGCCGCGCTATATGTCGCCCGAACAGATCGCCGAAGACTATCTCACCAACCAGACCGATCTGTTTTCGCTCGGGGTGATCATGTACGAGCTGCTGGCCGGCAAGCACCCTTTTCTGGCCGAGAATTTTTCGCGCTTGGTGCAGCGGATACTCAACGAAGATCCGCCCGATGTGCGCCAGTTCCGCCAGGACATTCCCGAGGATCTGGTGCGTATCCTCACCAAAGCGCTGACCAAGGATCGCGCGCATCGCTATCAGATGGGCATGGACATGGCCTCGGATCTGAGCCGCGCCTTTGACACCTTGCTGGAAACGCCGCAAGAGAACATCTCCGAGCAAGAGCAGTTTGTAGCGGTCAAGCAGCTGGATTTCTTCGACGGTTTTCCCGACGCAGAGGTGTGGGAAATCGTGCGGGCCGGCAAGTGGCAGGACTATCGCGACGGTGATCAGATCATCGTCGAGGGTGAACTCGACGATTCTTTCTACATCATCGTCTACGGTCAGGTGGCGGTGCAGAAAAGCGGCAAGGAGTTGCGCGTGCTGCTGGCCGGTGACTGCTTCGGCGAAATGGGCTATCTGGCTAAAACCAAACGCAGCGCAACTATCGTTGCCAAGGGCGCGACGTCGTTGCTGAAGGTCAATTCGACGGTCATCACCCAGGTCTCTTTGAACTGCCAGGTGCGCTTTCTGAAGGTCTTTCTGCGCACGCTCATCCATCGTCTGTCGGTCACCACCGAGAAAATGTCGCAGGAAATTTAAGACCATGCTGCGCGCCCCAGGTTTCGCCAGCGGGTGGCTGGTGCTGGGGTTGTTAAGTCAGTCGGTGGCGGCCCTTGATGTCGGTCGGCTGCATCTGCCGCCGGGCTTTCATGTCAGCGTTTATGCCGAGAACCTGCCCGACGCGCGCCAGATGGCGATAGGCTCGCAGGGCACCTTGTTCGTCGGTTCGCGCGAAGCCGGACGGGTGTATGCCGCAGTCGATGCTGACCTCAACGGCGTGGCGGAGCGGGTCAACCTGATTGCTGAGGGCTTGGCTATGCCCTCCGGCGTCGCTTTCCGCGCTGGGGCACTGTATGTGGCGGCGCTTGATCGCGTACTGCGCTATTCCAATATCGAAGCCCAACTCATGCTGCCACCCGCACCGGTGCAGGTGGTGGGTGGTCTGCCGAAGTCACCGCATCATGGTTGGAAATTCATCGCCTTCGGACCCGACGGCGCGCTCTATGTGCCGGTCGGCGCGCCGTGCAACATCTGCGCGCCGGAATTTCCCTTCGCCGCCATCCTGCGCATTACTACCGATAGCGGACAGGTGACTGCGATCGCACGCGGTGTGCGCAATTCGGTCGGCTTCGATTGGCATCCGCTCAGTGGCGAGTTGTGGTTCGGTGACAATGGCCGCGACCTGCTGGGCGACGATCAGCCGCCCGATGAAATCAATCGCGTGACGCGCCATGGTCAGCATTTCGGCTATCCCTATGTCCACGGAGCCGTGCTGCTCGATCCGGAATTCGGTGCCGGTCATCGCAGTGACGAATTTACGCCGCCGGCCATCAAACTCGGCGCCCATGTCGCGCCGCTCGGCCTGGCTTTTTATCGCGGCACGATGTTCCCGGCTGCCTACCACCATGTGCTGCTGGTCGCTGAGCATGGTTCGTGGAATCGTTCGCGCAAGTCCGGCTATCGTGTGATGGTCGCGACCATCGGCACCGATGGCGCAGTCGTGAGTTACGAACCTTTCATCACCGGCTGGTTGGAGGGCGAGCAGAGCTGGGGCAGACCAGTGGCCTTCGCCACCCTGGCCGATGGTTCGCTATTGATTTCCGACGATCAGGCCGGCGTCGTCTATCGCGTCACCTATGCCGCACCTTGAGTCGCTGCTGCGGGGCCGGCATGACAGCGCCGATATGAGCTTCTTTGCGGGCCGCCGCCAGCGCCACTTGGCGGCGCCGCTCAGCGCCAGCACGATGCTGCGCTTCGCTCAATTGATCATGACAATGGGCACAGCACTCGGCGTGACGATACAGCGGTGAAGCACGATCGTCGGCACTCAGCGGCCGCCGGCAGGCGAAACACAGGCTGTGCTCACCCGGGCTGAGCTCGGCATCCAGCGCAACGCGTTGGTCGAACACAAAGCATTCCCCCTGCCAGCGCGAAGTCGCGCGCGGTGTCTCTTCGAGATAACGCAGGATGCCGCCGGACAATTGATAGACCGCTGCGCAGCCACGCGCCAGCAGATAGGCGCTGGCCTTCTCACAGCGTATGCCGCCGGTGCAGAACATCGCCACGCGCTGCGCGCCGCACCGTTCGAGTTCGGCCTCGATCAAGGCCGGGAACTCGCGAAAATTTTCCATACCCAGATCAAGCGCGCCGACAAAAGTACCGACGCGATGTTCGTAACGGTTGCGCACGTCCAGCAGCAGCACTTGCGGGTCGCTGATCAACGCATTCCAGGCGGCGGGTGGCACCTGCACGCCGGTGCGCGCGGCGGGCGCGATGCCGGCCACACCCAGGGTCACGATCTCGCGTTTGTATTTGATTTTAAAACGGCGGAAGGGGGCGACCGCCTGCAAGGACTGGCGCACATCGCTCAAGGTCTCGAAGCCGCGCAGCGAGCGCACCAAATCGAGGAAGTCGGCAACAGATTCCGGCGCGCCGGCGATGCTGGCATTCAGCCCTTCCGTCGCCAGAAGCACGGTGCCGAGCAGTCCGGCGCCGCGTGCATGTGTGGCGAGGATAGCACCGAGGGCACGGGGGTCGGCAATGGTCACGAATTTGTAGAACGATGCGATCATCACAGACGCCACAGGGGGGCAGGGGTTGGCGGTCATCGAGAACTACCGTGGTGAGGGGCGCGCGTTCGCGCCACGGGATGGAATGCGCTTGGCCTGTCTTGCACTGGGCAGGCGCGCCCGATCATCGCATGATCGGGCCATGGTCTTGAACCGCGACGACTTGCCGCTGCTCAGTTTTTTTGATCGCAGCGCTGCACAACTGTTGGCCGCTTTTACCGATCTACCGCCGTCGGCGCGGCAATGGCTGGGTGCGGTGTTGCCGCGTGGCCGTCGGGCCTTGGCCGGCGATGGGCGGGTAGGCGCGTGGCAGGTCGCGCTCGCGGCGCTGCCGACATTGACGGTTGAGGCGCAGGAGCTCGGTGCGACCGTGCGGGCTGCGGGTGCATGTGAGCCGGCCACCCGCCAGGCTCTGCACGACGCGCTGGCCGCACTGGGTCCTTGGCGTAAAGGCCCGTTCGAGATCTTCGGTGTGCACGTCGACGCCGAATGGCGCAGTGCTTGGAAGTGGGCGCGGGTCGCGCCGCATCTCACCGCGCTCGCTGGCCGCCGCGTGCTCGATGTCGGCTGCGGCAACGGCTATTACCTGTGGCGCATGGCCGACGCCGGTGCCGGTTTCGTGCTGGGCCTCGACCCGGCCGTGGCGGCCTATAGCCAGTTCGCTGCGCTCAGTCGCTATCTGCACGCGCCGCAGGTTTTCATGCTGCCGCTGGCGAGTGCCGATCTCGATGCGCGACTGGCGGTGTTCGATACGGTGTTCTCAATGGGCGTGCTCTACCACCATCGCGATGCGCAAGCGCATCTCGCCGAACTACGCCAGGTCTTGCGCGCGGGCGGCGAACTGCTGCTCGAAACCCTGGTCATCGCCGACGGCGGCGATGACGTGCTGGTACCCGCCACACGTTACGCGGCGATGCGCAATGTATGGGTGGTGCCGGCGCCGCGCACAGTAACGCGTCGGTTACACGCAGCGGGGTTTGACCAAGTTCGCACGGTCGATATCACGGCGACCACCCGCGCTGAACAACGCAGCACCGCCTGGATGCCCCATCACTCGCTGGTCGATTTTCTCGATCCATGCGACGCAACGCTGACTATCGAAGGTCATCCCGCACCGCTGCGTGCGGTGTTCGTCGCCACTGCGCGGTGAGGTCGTTATAGTGTGGCGACGCGCGCACGCCGGCTGGCGTGCGATACATCTGCACAGCGACTCAGACATGAAACCATGCATGCTGGTGACCGGCGCGAGCCGTGGCATAGGCGCGGCCACCGCGCTGCTCGGTGCCGCGCGCGGCTATACGGTCGCCGTCAATTACGTCCGTGACGAAGCGGCCGCATTGAGCGTGTGCGCACGCATTGAAGCCGCCGGCGGCGATGGGTTTGCCGTGCAGGCCGATGTCGCCAACGAAGACGACGTCCTGGCGATGTTTGCTGCCCTCGATGCGCGCGGGCTGCCCTTGACCGCACTGGTTAACAATGCCGGTGTGGTGGGTAGGGTGGGTGCCTTTGTCGACTACAGCGCAGCACGGCTCAAGCGTACCTTTGACGTCAACATCTACGGCGCCTTCCTGGTCGCGCGCGAAGCGCTCAAGCGCATGTCCACCGCCCACGGCGGACGCGGCGGTGCGATAGTCAATCTGTCTTCGGCGGCGGCGCGTATCGGTTCACCCAATGAGTTCATCGACTATGCCGCGTCCAAGGGCGCCATCGACAGCATGACTTTGGGCTTGAGCAAGGAATTCGCCAGCCACGGCGTGCGTATCAACGCTGTGCGCCCGGGTCTCATCGACACTGAAATTCACGCCTCGGCCGGTGCGCCCGATCGCGTGCAGCGTTTCACGCCCATGATTCCCATGCAGCGCGCCGGCCAGGCCGAAGAAGTGGCGCAGGCTATCTTGTGGCTGTTATCCGACGAGGCGTCCTATATCACCGGCACTTTTCTCGACGTCAGCGGCGGGCGCTAACGCGGTTTGTCGTGATCGACCAGCGCATGCGCGTGAGCGCTGACACTGCCAGCGCGCCGCCCGCTCAGGCTGCGCCGACACGCG
The DNA here is from genome assembly GCA_031371245.1 of Pseudomonadota bacterium. Taxonomy (GTDB): domain Bacteria; phylum Pseudomonadota; class Gammaproteobacteria; genus JADJYF01. The sequence continues at coordinate 5,120 of JANMJF010000618.1, forward strand.
GCGTCTCCAGGCCGCTCCAGAGCTCGTGTAGATCGGGGAAGTTCCATTGCGCGGGATCTTCCCAGCGTGTGATGGGATCTTGGTTTTTCACATCCGCCAGGTCGACCACACGCGGTGTGAGGCGCGCCTTGCGTCGCGTGCAGTAGAACGTTTTCACGCTCGGCGTCAGTAGCGAGTCCGAGCTGATTTCGACGATCACCCCCAACAGTCCCGACTTCAATCTGACCAGCGATCCGATCGGGTAAATGCCGACCGATTTGACGAAGGCCTGGAACACACGCGGGTCGAAATGGCCGGTGCTCCACTCGTTCATCTTGCGGATGGAGACGGCCGGGTCCCAACCAGCCTTGTAGGGACGGTCCGAGGTGATCGCATCGTAGACGTCGCAGACCGCGCCCATCTTGGCGAACAGACTGATGGTTTCGCTGTTCAGGCGCTCCGGGTAACCACTGCCATCGACTTTTTCGTGATGGTGCAGGCAGACATCCAGCGATATCTCACCGACGCCAGCACCTTCCACCAGCATCTCGTAGCCATAGCGCGGGTGTTCTTTAATGCAGGTGAATTCTTCGTCGGTGAGCTTGCCGGGTTTGTTCAGGATCTCGAGCGGCACCATCGCCTTGCCCAGATCATGGATGAGCCCCGCCATGCCGGCTTCGCGGATCTGCTGCTGATCCAGCCCCAGTTGACGAGCCAGGGCGATCATGAGGCCACACACCGCGACCGAATGCATGAAGGTGTAGTCGTCCTGGGTTTTCAACCGCGCGAGGCTGATCAGGGCGCCAGGATTACGTTGTACGGAATTGGAGATCTCTTCGACCAGGGGCTCAAGCTTTTCTGGTGCCACGGCCTTACCCATGCGTGCTTGATTGAACATCGCGGTGATCTCGCCGCGGGCCTTGCCGCACAGCGCGGCGGCTCGTTTGATCTCGGCGCTCAGTTCGACACGCGAGATTACAATACTTGGCTGCGCGAGGGTCTCAACCAGCTCGCGCTCGCTGCGTTGCTGGGCGTCGGCGTGGGTTTCGTCCGGTGGTCGTGTGGCACTCTCGTCGGCGACGTCGAGGCCACGCGAGGTATCGATCCAGACCTCCTTGACCGCCGAGTTGCGCAGGCTTTGGACATCGGCCGGGTTGTCGAGCAGGAAACGGGTATTCCAGAACGGGTGGTCCATCCACGACCCGCACATTTCATTGAGGAACATGCCGGGCCGCAGCGCCGCGACGGAAATCTTGCGCAGGGTGTCCGGTTTCGACGAGTCCTTGGTCAATGGCCGCATGAGAACAAGGTCCGTGTCAGTCGGGTGATGAAGCTCGCATGTTTAGCGGCGCCAGGCGCCGCCACTTGAGGGCGACCTGCTATCCACCGCCCGCCCAGGCGGGGTGCTCGATGGCCGGCTAGCGCCCACTGTTTCACGACCCCTTCACGCTGGCGGTGATATCAAACCTTGGGCCCCACACGCCGCACGGCGCGCAGGGCTGCGTTTGCAGTTATTGAAAAACAGACTAGCCGCGCCGCCTGGCGTGAGACCTAGGGGAGACACAACTATGCGATTCCATTTAAAGGCTGTGCTGCTGGCAGCCGCCGCCACCGTGCCGTTCGCGGCCGGTGCATTCACGGAAGAGGACTATCTGGCGTGGTTCAAGGAGAACCAAACGGCTCAACCCCAGTTCGCCGAAGGCGACACCATCACGTTTGACAAGGCGGACCAGGTCCGTCCGTTCATTCCCAAGGAGTTCCAGTCGGAATGGATCTTCGAAGGCATGGAAATGAAGATCAAGGACGCTGGCGATCTGAGCAATTCAGACGTCTATAAGGCCGCCACCGAGAAGAATAAGGGCACGGCCAAGATCGCCGCCGACGGCGCCATCGAGAATTACGCTGCGGGCCGTCCTTTCGACCCGGCCGAGTTCAAGCCGGGCAAGGAAGACGGCTGGAAGATGGTGTGGAACTGGAACTATCGCTGGCAGAACGACGGCCTGGCCGTGGGTGAAGTGCATTGGGTCTGGGTGCGCCGCGGTGGCGAGCATTCCAAGCATGAAATAATGACCGCCGATGGTGGCAAATACGCCAGGTACTACGAAGGCGGCGGCTCCTTCGAGCGCGCACTCGCAGGCCCTTACAAGCGCTATCTGATGTCGCACAATGCGAAGTACGAGACCACCGGCTACCGCGTCAACAACGGTGAAGGGTTTGCCAAGGACACGGAATTCCGTGAATACACCGGCTTCACCTCGCCCTTTGACATCGCCGGTACCGCGTTCTTGATCCTGCGCTACGACGATCCGCGCAAGGCCGACGACTCGTGGGCGTATATCCCCTCACTGCGTCGCGTGCGACGTATCTCGGTGGAAGTGAAGTCCGACTCGCTGCTCGGTACCGACCATACCCTGGAAGATTTCTACGGGTTTAACGGCCGGCCGCTGGAGCACGACTGGGAATACGTCGGCACCACCAAGATTCTGGTCGTGGCCCGTTCGCGTAACCGCGACACGGTGTACTACGGGCCCAACGGTTGGGCGGTGAAGGACGACTACGCGCTGCGTGTGACTGACGTCATGAAGCAGATCCCGAAGCGTTCCAATCACCCCTACTCGAAGAAGTTCATCCACGTCGATCGT
>JANMJF010000655.1:0-3818 GCA_031371245.1 Pseudomonadota bacterium
GTGGCGAGGTGAAGAAAGTCGACGTCGCGAGCGGCACCGTCCTCGGCAAGATGGCCTTGAGCGATGACCAGGCCAAGCCCAAAGACATCGTCGTCAGCCGCGACGGCAAACGTCTTTATGTCGCCAGCGGACGTGCCAACCGCGTCTTTGTGCTCGATGCCAACAGCCTCGATATCATCACCAGCGTGGCCGTCGGCAAGCGTGTCTGGGGGCTGGCGCAGTCGCGCGACGGAGAGCGTCTCTACACCACCGATGGTGTCGACAATCAGGTCTCGGTGATCGATACCAAGCGCAATTCGGTGGTGGCAAAGATTGCTGTCGGCGAAGCACCATGGGGTATCGCCATCGACGATTGACTATCGACGTGACCCATGGCTGCATCGATAGAAGCCCTGATGCCGTCCTTGCCCGTCCCTACAGCCGCAGCCTGACGCCCACCCATGCGGCCCGCGGCGCGCCGGCCCCGACGAAAAGCGGGCGCTGATCGGCAAGCCCCGGCAGGACTTTCTCCAGCGACTCGCCCAGCAAGCCGAAACTCGCATAGTCAGTGTCGAACAGGTTGCTGACGCGGGTGAAAATTTCCAAGCGTTGGTTGACGGCATAGGATGCGCGCAGGTTGACCAGTGCATAGCCGTCGAGTTTGGCCAACTGATTGGATTCGTCGCCGCGCAGATATTGTCCGGCGTTATAGAGCACATCGAGGCCGACCATCACGCGCCACGGCGTGCGGTAGTCGGCGCTGAACTTGAACTGATGGTCGGGAATGCCCGGCAGGCGGTCACCGGCATGCACGGCCAACACGCCCTTGGCATCGGCGAACGGATTATTCGGGCTCTGTACCTTGAAGTCGTCTGCGAAGGTGGCCCGCACGTAACTGTAGGTCAGCGCGTAGTCAAACGCGGCAACGCTGAGGGCCAAGGCTGATTCGAAACCTTCACGCCGGGTTTGATTGACGTTCGCAAACAGGCCCGTGCCGCGACCGGTCGTCTGAAAGATGATGTCGTCGTGGTTAACGGTACGGAAATAGCCGAGACGATGACGCACCACACCGAGCAAACCGCGCACGCCGAACTCGACACTCTTCGCCACCACCTGTTTGAGTTCGGGATCGGCGAGAAAGGCATTCGGCAAGCGGCATTCGAAATCGACGTCGTCGGGGTCGTCACCACGAGCGAGAGCTGCGGCCCGCGCACGGTCGAAAATCTGATCGTTGCAAGACAGCTCGATAGGCGTTGGCGCGCGTGACGACTCGCTGTAGTTGGCGTACACGCTGTTGTCCTTGGCGACTTCGTAGGTCGCCCCAACACTGGGATTGAAGCGCGCATAAGCGTGGCTGCCGTTCAATTCGGGTCGCGCCGCCGAACGGTCAACGATCTTGACTGCCGTATTGTTGTAGCGTCCGCCCGCCGTGACGGTGAGACCGGTGCCGAGCTTAAAAGAGTCCAACAAGTAGACGCTCCAGGTGCCATTGCTGGTATCAACATTGGTCGCTTCGCGGCTGAGAAATGTACCGAGACCCAGCCCGGCGGTACTGCGCGTGATCGGGTCGATGTCCGACAACTCGGTGACTGAATTGAAGTGTGCTTCGCCGCGCCCATAGCCGGCGCCGACCACCAGGAAATTGCCGCGCCCAAACAGGTCACGCTGCATAGAGCTCTGCACGTCCAGACCGTAACTTTGCTGATCGCGCGCGCTGATAGTGTTGATAGCAGCGTCGCCGATGCGGCGGGTGCCAGTCAGGCTTGTTGTCAGATCGTTCAGATTGAAGCGTTCGCCACCCGGCCCAAGCCGTGCGTTGAGCGCCGCTTGCAGCGCCGCCGGATCGGCGACACCCAGGGTATTGTTGGAACAGATGGCCTCACCATTCAGACCGAGCGCCGCCAGCGCATCGTCTGCGATGCCCTCGAGCAGGAAGCGCCTGCCGCCGAGTTCGCAGGCCAGCAGATCGGCGGCGTCGCCGTTGAAGGACGCCGTCTGGATGTTGCGATAGTAGCCGGTGCTCGTGAGCTTGATGTCCTCACCCAGGCCCTGCTCACCATTGAGTGTGAAGCCGACAATCTCGTTTTTGGTGATGTCTGGTGCGGTGAAAATCGCTTCGCGATCGACCGCCACAAGCCCGATAGGCGCGGCACCATTGCCGGTCAAGTCGGTGTTGCCATATTGAAACCCCATATCCAAGCGAGAACTCGCACCGCGATAGCTGGCCGCACCGTAAACATTGACTGCGCTGGAGCCAGACAAGTCGCGCCAACCATCTTCACCGAAATAATCGACATTGGCGTAGTAGCCGAGCGTGCCGTTGTTGCCGCCGCTCTCGCCGCTGGTCTCGGCGCGTCCCCAAGACCCGCCCGAGGCTTCCACTGCGTCGCCCTTGAAGTTGAAACCGTTCTTCATTTCGATGGACAAGGCTCCGCCCAGGGTATTGAGACCATAAAGCGGATTGCTGCCGCCGATCAGCGTGATGTTATTGATGGCCGAATCAGGCAAGAGATCCCAGTTCACGCCATCGCCCAAGGGCTCGTTGACGCGCACACCGTTCTGAAAGACCGCGATGCCCTGCGCCAGACCAAGCAGTGGCGAGGCGGTATATCCGCGGTACTGCACATCGGGCTGGAGCGGGTTGCTCTGGGCAGAATTGATACTGACGCTACCCAGATGTGTGCCGAGGTAGTCGCTGAGATCGCTCGCCTGGGCACGCTTGAACGCATCGGCGTCGGCCGACTGCACGGTGAACGGCAGCGTCTCGGCTTGCAGACGTGCGGCCGCGCCCGGCGCCGGCGCCACCACCACGACCTCGTCATCGAAACCCGCCCCTTCGGCGGCCATGGTCGTAGTCGAGGCGCTAGCACCCACCAGGCTACAAGCGACAAAACCCAGATAATGCACTAGGCGCGAAGTCATGCGGTTAGTGCCATGCCAGGGACAGAAAGAGACGAGGCGTAGTAGGGCTGCTGGCACAACCGGCAGCGAGTAATTCGCCCTCCCGTCACAAGAATCACCGCCGTGTCCCGCTCTGCACTTCAGGCCTTGACCAGACCGTGGCGTATCGCGAGTCGCGTCAGTTCGGAAGTGGTTTCGACCTTGAGCTTGCGCTTGATTTGGGTCGCGTAGTTAGCGACGGTCTTGCGGCTCAGCGCCAATCGATTCCCAATCGTGTTGACGCTCAAACCCTCGGCCAGCAAACACAGGATTTCGAACTCGCGGGTCGACAAGGCCAGTAACGGCGAGTCACTGCCCTTGGTCTTCTGATAGGCGAGTCGCTGCGCGATGTCGGGATCGATATAGATATTGCCGCTCGCAATCTGGCGCACTGCCTCCACCAGCACCAGCGGCGCGCGGCGCTTGCCGATGTAACCGCGCGCGCCGGCCTGCAGCGCCTGCTCCACGAACAAGGTGTCCTCGTGCATGCTGAACACCAACACCCGCGCGTCGCTGTGACGCGAGACGATGCGACGGATGGCCTCGATGCCACCAACACCGGGCATGCTCAAGTCCATGATCACGACGTCCGGCGTGTGCTCGATGAACTGCCGGCAGGCGGCCTCACCGCTGTCGGCTTCAGCAATGACGCGCAGATCTTCCTGGTTTTCGAGCAGGGCCTTGCAGCCCGCTCGGACCACCGCGTGATCGTCTACCAGCAGGATGCGCATGGGATTAGCCAACAGCGGTCTCCGCTGCAATCAGCATGGCCAGTGGTGCGCGGACGCGCAAGCGCAAGCCGATGCCAGGCGCCAGCGGCCGACGGCAGCCTGTCGAGCGTGCGCCGTCGCTCAATGATCCGGCTGGGCGCCACGCTTGGCGTAGGCGGTCTGCTGATC
>JANMJF010000676.1:0-2850 GCA_031371245.1 Pseudomonadota bacterium
CGAGCATCGCCTTGATGGATTCGATGTCGATGGCGGGATTGAGCAATGACCAGGTCGGGCCCACGGATTTCGGCGCCAGCACCACACAGCCATGACTGCGCGCGGTACGCAGCCAGGTCCACAGATATTCGTGACCGTGACCATAGGCGCCATGCAGACAGATAATCACCGGCCAGCCGGTGGCCGGGTGGTAAGTCTCCGGCACATAGAGCCCGTATTCGCCGTGAGCGGCCGTGGCAGGCATATGCATGATACCGACCGGTACATCCACGTCCGGCACTCGCGCGTCGTAAGTCGCGAGGTCAACCAGCGCGGATCCATGCAACCAATAGGCTTGCAGCAGCGGAAAATGCTCGCGCACCTCATAGGCCAGTTTCAGCCCGTCACACAGCAGGCGTCGGCTGGCGATGAAGGCCAGACCGAAGCCTGCTGGCGTATCGTCCAGAAATTGTGTTACCGCTTGCGCCCAGCACGCGACCGCCGCTTGCAATTGTGCGTGCCCCGCCTGCCTGTCGGGCGGCGCCACGAGCGTGGACAGATAGACCGGCAAATTCGGAAATAGATCGTCGCTCGCAGCGCGCAAGCGAGCCTGGGCGGCGGCCGGGAGGCGGAAGTCGAGATCTTGTTGAAGCTGTTCGAAGACGCGCAGGAAAGTCAGCAGGCGCGTAGTGACTGTGGCGATCGCAATATCGTAATCGTGCGTGTGTAACTCCATCATCGTCCTCCCTGCCGTGCACCGGCAAGCCTCGATCCGATCCTGCAAAGCCCTGCGTCAGCCGCTCCGATTTACGCCCGTTAGGCGTCAGCGATAGCGCTCGCATTGCGCAGGAAAGCCTGTTTTTCCGCCGCGCTGCGCGCGAGCGTGGCCGCCTGTCGATAACAGCGCCGCGCATCCGCCACCTGCGCTGCCCGCGCGTGGATTTCGCCGCGCGCTGCCCACAGAAACGGATAGCTCGCCAGCGCGGGTTCATCGGCCAGCACCGCAACCTCTTCGAGCGCCTGCTGCACGTCGCCCGCATAGGCGCGACTCAAGGCGCGATTGATCGCTATCACGGGACTGGCGTTACGTTCGTAGAGCAGGCCGTAGAGTTGCACTATCGTCTGCCAGTCGGTCTCGTCCAATGAGGCCGCCAGCGTATGCTGCCCGGCGATCGCCGCCTCCAGATGCCAGACACTGAGTTCGGCGCCGCTCACCGAAGTATTGAGATGGAACAGTCCGCGTTCGATCAGTGCACGGTCCCATAGACTGCGGTCCTGACGCGCCAGTGGCAGATAAATACCCTCGGCATCGATGCGCCCGGCGATGCGCGCGAGATGAAGGCACATCAAGGCCATCAGCGCGTGAGCCTTGGGCGCGCTCACTTCACCCTGCTCGGTCAGCAAGGCGCACAGGCGCAAGGCTTCGTCGCATAACACCGCGCGCGTCTGCGTAGTCGGATGGCTACCGTGATAACCCTCGTTGAACAACAGATAGAGCGCGCCCAACACCGCATCGAGGCGCGAGTCCTGCGCATCGGCGACCACGCTCGGCGCCAGCGAGCCGAGTTCGCGCAGCACGGCGCGGCCCCGTTGCAGGCGCTTGGCAATGGTTTGCTCGTTGGTGAGAAAAGCCGCAGCGATTTCGCTGGAGGCGAAGCCGCACAGGAATTTCAGTATCAAGGTGATCTGGGTTTCCTCCGCCAGCTGCGGCTGGCAGACGGTGAACATCAGGCGCAACAGATTTTCGGGGCCGCTAGCCTCGGCCAGCGATTGTTCGACGGTCGGCGCGAGCGTCCATTCTGACGCCAGCATCCACTGCAATTCATCGGCATAGCGCCGTTCAATGCCGCTGTGTCGGATGACATCGAGGGCACGATTGCGCGCGACCTTGTTCAGCCAGGCACTGGGGTTATCGGGAATGTGGAACTTCCAGGCCTGCAGCGCCGTTTCCAGTGCCTCCTGTACCACGTCTTCGGCCAGTTCCAGATTGTGTGGACCAAACAGACGGACCAATGCGGCGACGAGCCGGCCCGACTCGTGTCGGAACAGACTCGCCACCAGTGCCTGGGGCCCAGCTTCGGTGGCGGGCCCCGTCATTTACATCTCCGCAACTGGCCGCACTTCGACCGAGCCGTCGAAAGCGAATATCGGACAGCCCAAAGCGAGCTCGGCGGCGACCTCGATCGATGCAACTTCGATCACCAGATTACCGGTCACGAGATCTTTCAATTCAGCGTAGGGGCCATCGGTGACTGCTTTGTGCTTGCCACGGATGGTGCGGCCACTCGCTTGCACCGGATGACCGCCGGGTTGATGGCCTTGCGCGGCCAGTTCACCGATCCACGCAGACCACAGCTTGAGATGATCCTGCAGCACGCTGGCCGACAAGCCCTTCTCAACAAACGCGCCGCCACGAAACACGTACATGAATTTAGCCATGATGACTCCTTGAGATTTCCCGTTGTTCGATCTGCGAAGGCCGCACGGTCTTCGTCATCGTCAAGACGGTTGATGACCTCATCACTAGGACATCGCGCAGGCTGGCGTTACCCCGGCATACGTTCAAACGACGGCATGCCTGCCGGTACGTGCTGAAAAGCTTGCTGATCGCAGGTAAAGATCGCGATGTCCGGCGCGAACAGCTTGGGGTCGTCCATGGTGCCGACCTTGATCAGCATGACATCGGGCAGCGCGTGAGGTGCTTTGGACAAGACCTGCGTGCCGCAATCGGCACAGAACTCGCGCGTCACCGCGTTAGCGAGATCGCCGCGCGCGAACTGCTTGGGCGTGCCCTTGGTGTATTTGAAGCCGGCCGCCGGCATGCCGATGGTGAAGTTCGCACCACCGCCCGCCAAATACTGGCATTCACGG
>JANMJF010000680.1:0-4173 GCA_031371245.1 Pseudomonadota bacterium
GGCCTGCGCAACCCGCCATAGCATTTCCAGCAACGCCAGCTTCTGCGTGCGACTCAAGCCGTGGTTGATAGTGGCGGTGAAATCGTACAGCGACACCGCCTCATCGACCGCTGCGACGGCAGTCGCCACCAGGCTGTCGAGATCCTCGTCGTCGAGTTTGCACACGCGCGCGATAGCCGCAACCACGGCGCGCTGCTCCGCAGCGTCGACGCTGTGATCGGCGCGCGCCACTTCGAGCAGCAGCGCGGCCACAGCGAGTGGCATGGGATCGATAGTCGTCTGCGCGCCGCTGAAGCGCGCGAGCCCCTCATCGAGCAAGGCTTTGAAGTGGCGAAACATGACAATCCATGGGCTGTTCGGGGACCGCATGTTAGCTCGCCCATGTCACGCGCCCAAGGCCGCGCTTACTTCGTATAGGCGAAAGTGGGGCGGCCCTATAGGATGACCGCCATGCCCCGCATCCATGTCGATACTGAACTCACCAGCGGCGCCGAATGCGTGCTGCCGACCACCGCCGCGCATCACGTGCGCGATGTTCTGCGTCTTGAGCGCGGCGCCGAACTGGTGCTGTTCAACGGCCGCGGCGGTGAGTACGAGGCGCAGCTGCTGGCGCTGGCACGCGGTGAAGTGCGCGCGGTGGTCGGCGCCTACCGCGACGGCGCGGTCGAATCACCGCTCGCGGTTACCCTGGTGCAATCGATTTCGCGCGGCGAACGCATGGACTACACCCTCCAGAAAGCAGTCGAGCTCGGCGTGCGACACATCGTACCGGTGACCAGCACGCGCACCGTGGTCCGCCTGGACAGCGCGCGCGAGGAAAAACGGCTCGAACACTGGCGCGGCATCGTGCGTCACGCTACCGAACAAAGCGGCCGCACGGCCCTGCCTGGCGTGGCCACGGTGCTGTCGCTCGGCGCATGGCTGGCGAGTGCGAGTGCTGTGCGCGCTTATATGCTCGACCCGTTTGCCACCGGCAGCCTCGCCACGCAGCCACCACCGGGCAGCGAAGTGGCGATCGTGGCGGGCCCGGAAGGCGGCTTCAGTAGTGATGAAAGGGCGCAGATGGCGCGCGCCGGCGTGATACCGGTTCGTCTGGGGCCACGGATCCTGCGCACGGAGACGGCAGCGCTGTGCGCGCTGACCATCCTGCAAGCGCGGTGGGGAGATCTGGGCTGAGGGCGCCCTAGCCGGCTCGCAAGCGCTTCCGGACCTGCGCTAGCAAGCGCCGACTCACCAGCAGTTTCTCCGGCCGGCCCACGAACACCACCGATATATTGCCATCGCCATCGCGTTCCAGACCCTGCACATGGGTGGCCTGCACCAGCGCGTTGCGATGAATGCGTACGAAGTCCGCAATGAATTCCTCTTCGAGGGCATGCAGCGAATCCTCGATCAAGAGTTGTGTATTCACCGCCACCGCGCTGACATAACCCTGATCGGCGTGGAAATACAGAATCTCGACCACCGGCAACAAACGCAGTGCGCCGCCTACTATCGCACTTACGTGACGGCGCTGGCCCAGCGCGTGCGCGGCTTGCTCAGTCAGCACCTCACGCGCCCGGCACAGGCTTGCGGCTCGGTGCAGCGCTTCGCGCAGACGTTCGCTGCGTATCGGCTTCAATAGATAGTCGAGGGCATGGGTTTCAAACGCGGCGAGCGCATGTTGGTCGTAAGCGGTGGTGAAAATCACGATCGGCGGCGGGTCCAGACGGCGCAAATGGCGCGCCACTTCGAGACCATCCATCCCTGGCATACGCACATCGAGCAGCACTACATCGGGTGCGAGGCGCGCAACGGCGGCCAGACAGGCGATGCCATCGTCTGCCTCGCCCACCACTTCGCCAACGGCCAGCTCGTCAATCTGCGATACCAGCCGCCGCCGCGCCAAGCGCTCGTCATCCACGATCAGGATTCTCACGCCGGCAATCCGCCGCTCAGCGGCACCACCATGCGCACCACATAACAGCCATCGCTCTGCTCGCTGCGCAGTTGCGCCGTTGCACCGAAATGCGCGCGCAGCCGCTGGCGAACATTATTCAACGCGATACGGTTGCCGTCGTGGTGATGGGTCGCGCTGTCCGGTTCAAACGGATTGGAGACCATCACGTCCAGCATCGCACCGACACAGCGTACGGCGATCACGATGGTGCCACCGCCGCGTGTCGGCTCAATGCCATGATAGATGGCGTTCTCGACGATCGGCTGCAGGCTCAACAAGGGCAGACGCGCGTCGCTGGGCATGGGCTCGACTTGCCAGTCGACCGTGAGACGCGCGCCGAGACGCAGACGCTCGATGTTCAGATAGCGTTCGACAAAATCGATCTCGGTCGCGATCGACACCGGCGCACGCGCGTCGGCCAGACTGGCGCGAAACAGATCGGCCAAATCCTCCACCGCACGTTCCGCCAGCGGCGGGTCGCTGCGCGTGAGACTGGCGATGGTGTTCATGCAGTTGAAGAAAAAATGCGGACGGATGCGTGCCTGCAAGGCCTCGAGTCGGGCCGAGGCCTCCGAAGCCATGCGCTGCTGCCAGTGAAATTGCACGTAGAAGTAGCGCAACACCAGCGCCGCGACGATGGCCGCCACACACACCGTACGCAATACCAGGTCGCCGTGGTGGACGTGAATGATAGCGCCTGCACCGACCACAGGATTGACCACCCACCAGGCAAGTTCGGCCACCGTCCATGCCACCGCCAACACCAGCAGGAAGCTGGCGATGGCGATGGTGCGTTCGGAACGGCCGGTCAGTGGTCGGCGCGCCAAACACAAAGCCGCCGCCGAAGACAGTCCCAGCCATTGCGTATAAATGGACAACAACGCCAACTCGTCGACGAAGCTCGGCCCAAAGCCATGGCGGGCAATGATCGCGATCAGCGCTACCAGCTCGCTGCTGATCACCACCACAAACAGCGCATGCACGCCGCACAAATCGGGCAGAAAAACTGCGTCGCGCTCCAGCCCCGGCTCGCGCGAATCAGACGCGCGCATGACACCACGCCGACACACGCAAGGGTGGCACGGTGCTGACGAGGGGAAAGTAGGCGGACATGCTGAGCGCTAGTGTCGTCCGCGCCTCGCTGCGCGGTCAATCGCGGCTGTGACGCTGGGATATACTGCCCATCGATTTTCCAGCCAACCCACGCCAAGCACACGCCATGTCATCGACTCCCGCATCTGAGAAACCCTGGGGCGGCCGCTTCACTGCGCCGACCAATGCCTTTGTCGAGGAATTCACGGCCTCGGTCGGCTTCGATCAACGTCTGGCGCTGTGCGACATCCGCGGCTCCATCGCCCATGCACGCATGCTGTCGGAATGCGGCGTGATCGCCATTGCCGAATTCGAGAGTATCGCCACCGGCCTGGCAGCGGTACGCGCTGATATCGAGGCTGGTCGTTTCAGTTGGTCGGTCAAGCTCGAAGACGTGCACATGAATATCGAGAGCGCACTAGTTGAACGCATCGGTGAAGTGGGCAAGAAACTCCACACCGCGCGTTCGCGCAACGATCAAGTCGCGACCGACATCCGGCTCTATCTGCGCGAGGAGATCGACGCCCTGCTCGAGCGCCTTGGGCGGCTCATGCATGGCCTCGTCGCGCTCGCCGAACAGGAAGCCGACACCCTGCTGCCGGGCTATACCCACCTGCAGGCGGCACAACCGATTTCCTTCGGCCACCACATGCTGGCCTGGTTCGAGATGCTGTTGCGTGACGCGGGCCGGCTGCGCGACTGCCGTGCGCGGGTCAATGTGTTACCGCTCGGCGCCGGCGCACTGGCCGGCACCACCTTCCCCATCAATCGCGCGCGCAGCGCCGAATTGCTCGGCTTCGAAGCGGTCGCAGAGAATTCGCTGGACGCGGTCAGCGATCGTGACTTCGCCATTGAATTCAGTGCGTGTGCATCGCTCATCATGGTGCACTTCTCGCGCATGTCCGAGGAACTCGTGCTGTGGAACTCCCAGGCGTTTGGCTTCGTCGATATCGATGATGCGTTCTGCACGGGTTCGTCAATGATGCCGCAGAAGAAAAATCCCGATGTGCCGGAACTGGTGCGCGGCAAGTCCGGTCGCGTGATCGGCCATCTGGTTTTGCTCATCACCCTCATGAAGGGCCAGCCGCTGGCCTACAACAAGGACAATCAGGAAGACAAAGAGCCCTTGTTCGATACCCTCG
>JANMJF010000692.1:0-6770 GCA_031371245.1 Pseudomonadota bacterium
GGCATCCTGCGCCACGGTCACCAGCTCTTCGCCGTCCATGGCCTCGCTGCCGGTCACTTCGAAACGCACACCGGCAAAGGCCGGTGCGATGTCAGCAAGCAGGGTGTGCAGTTTGGCAATCGCGTTTTCGGTCGGGCGGAAGCTGTCGCCACTGTGGGCGGGGTCGATCAGAACGAAGGCGCGATGGGGCCCGGCGCTGCCCATGCCGGCAAACAATTCGTCGCGCCAATGCACCGCTTCGGCCTGGCCGTGGGCGTAGCCCTCAAGCGCCATGCTGAGTTTGTCGAACATGCCGGCCAGCTGCGTGCGCTGGTTATCGTCGAGTTCGCCTTGCAGGCCGAGCGACAAGGCATCGAGCAGCCCCGCCAAGCTGGGGTTGTTGGCCAGCGCGCCGAGCAGCGGCTCGGCCTGGGTCAGACGATCGGACAGATCCCACAGCTCCTCGGTGCTCAAATAGAGCAGGCCGTTGCGCGCGAAAAACTCACCACCGCCGGGTTGAGCGATGGCATGGGCGATATCAACACGTGCGCGCAGACGGCGCGTCAATTCATCGGCAGCGTCCTCGGCCTGCCCGGCGTGGCGCGATTCGGTGTAAACCACCACATCGCCCGGCAGACGGGGGAAGGCCGCAGCTAGCGCTGCGCTCGCGCGCATATGGGGCAGATCGGGATCGAGCATCTTGCCGGTGTCGGTATCGATGGCCACATGGCCGACGGTGTACCAACCGGCCACGCAGGTCAGGGCAATACTCACCAGCAACACCAGCCAGGCGTAGCGCACGCTGGCCGCGACGATGGCGGTGGCCACAAGCTGCGGCAGGGTCTTCCAATACATGTTCATGACAAGTCGGCGCCCGATGGCGGCCAGCGGCAGGCGTGGTGATTATCAGCGATGGACGGTGGCCGGGCGGGTGATCAGCGACAGATCGCCGATGCCGGCGCGGCCAATGATGGCAATCACATCGGCGACGCGGCCCGCGTCGGCCTCGGCATCGGCGTGCAGCGTAACGCGTGGCGGTGGATGGCCGTTGGCACGCAGGGCCAGCGCGAGGCTGGCATCGTCGCGCACGGTTTTGTCGTAGGTGACCTTGCCGTCCTTATCGAGCACCACATGGGGCACTTTGCTCGGCGGTGGCTGCAGGCTCTTCGACTGCGGCGGCAGCAGCGCTTCCACCAGTTCCTGGTCGAGGCTGCCGGCCAGCATGAAATACAGGATCAGAATAAACACCACGTCGATCAGCGGAATGACATTGGCATCGCGCTCGGCCAGATTGCCGTGTTTACCATGAGCACCGAGATAGCGGCGATCGGCCTTGGGATTGGGGGGTTCGATGATCATCGTGCGTCAGTTGGCGGCAGGCGCATCGAACGAGCGCGCGCGCCGCAGATCGACCGCGACGATACCGGTGCTCTTCAAGATGTCGATGACGTTGACTGCGCGCTGCAGCTTGACACCGGTGTCGACCGCGACGATGGCGAGATCCTTGTCACCCCGTTGGCGCTGCGCGGCGCTGCGCAACAGTTCCTGATCGCTCATCTGCCGACCCGCCAGCCAGGTGCTGCCGTCACGGTGCAGTTCGACCTGCATGGGCGGCACGGGCGGCGGCTTGTCGGCCTGATTCTGGCTAGCGGTACCCACACTCATTGCGCGCGGCTGCAGGAAGTTGGTCCGCAGCATGAAAAAGATCAGCAGGATGATGACCAGGTCGACTAGCGCCACCAGCGTAATACGGCGCGCACGCCGCGGGCGCTTGAGCCGCAGTTCACGCACGCGACTTGGTATCAGCCTGACCGACATCAAGCTCCGTGGTAAACACGCGCGCGATGATGTCTTCGATGCCAGCCACTATGTGATTGAGGCGCGTTTCCAGCAGCGAATGCATCACCGCGAACGGGATCGCCATCGACAAACCAACGCCGGTACACAGCAAGGCTTCCCAGATACCACCGGCAAGTTTGGCGGCGTCATTGGCACCGGCGGTGGTCTCCAGCGCCTGGAAGGAGGCGATGATACCGGTCACCGTACCGAGCAGGCCCAGCAAGGGCGCGATGTAATAAATGATCTCGATGGTCGGCAGGTGGTCGTGCAGCGGTTGCAGGAATACCCGCGCGCGGCGGTAGAGCTCTTCGCGCACCAGTTCGACATTATCCGGGCGCAGACGCTTCAAGGCATATTCGACGTCACGCGCAAAGCCCAGGCCATTGCGCTTGATCATGTCCTGGCCTTGCTTGACGTTGCCACCTTCCCAGGTATCGATGGCCTTGTGCAGCTCGCGCATCGAGCCGTCACGCACCTGCATGAATTGCAGCGCTTTGAACATCACGATGGCGAGGCCGAGCACCGACACCGTGAGCTGCACGATGATCAGCTTGCCGCCCAGTTCTATCAGCCGCAGGACCCCGGTCCACCACGAAGCGGGGTCGAGACTGACACCAAGCTTGAGCTTCTCGCCTTGGCGTTCGGCCGGCTTGTCGCCAGCGTCAGCGGCCGCTGCCACTTCGGCGGCCTTGTCGACCACCGCATCGGCGGCACTGGCAGCCTTGTCGGCGACGGTCGCCGCTGCATCAGTGGCAGCGGTCGCGGCCTGTGTCGCAACGTCCTTGGCAGGATCTGTGGCCGCCTGCTGAGACCAGACTTGAGCACTCGCCGCGAGAGCAATAAGGAACGTAAACACAGCCGCGCGCCGGGCTCCCCTCGATCGACGGGGCATCACCCCTTCAGTTCGCCATCGCATAGCTGTCCCTTGTATTGAGCGCGCGTGGTGTTTTATTAAAACCGGCGCTGGTTCTTATGAACCGACCGGGCGGCCGACTCGGTGGCCGATTATAGGGCAGCGTTCCCAGAAAGGGGAATTGCCGGAAACCCCTTTTAACAATGCTGCACGGCACCCAAAAAACGCGCCTCGCGCCGCGTACCCGCACTTCCACCCCGGCATTACACTAGCGCGTCACCGGATGTCCGTCCGCAACAGGCTTAGCCATGTCGAATCGCATTGCCGCTCTCTATGAACGCGTCGTGCTACGCCATCCGTGGCTGGCGCTTGCGCTGCTCGGTTTCGTCATGGCGGCACTCTTGCCCGGACTGCGCAACTTCAAACTCGATGCCTCAACCGATGCACTGCTGCTCGAAAGCGACCAGGACCTGCGCGCCTTTCGTCAGATAGCGATGCGTTACAAGACCCGTGACTTCCTGTTCATCGCGGTGGTGCCGAAAGGGGATCTCTTCACACCAGCATCGCTCGGCATGATCAGTGACCTGCGCGACGAGTTGACGCAGGTGCCGGCGGTGAAAGACATCATTACCGTGCTCGACGTGCCGCTGCTGTCGACCGCCACCGGCCCCATGGCCGACCTCAGCCTCAACTTCGAAACCCTGCGTTCTCACACCGTGAAAATCGCGGCCGCGCGCAAGGAACTGACGGAGAGCCCGCTCTATCGCGATCTCGTCGCCAGCGCCGATGGCAAGGTCGGCGCCATGCAAATTTTCTTGAAGGATCATCCCAGCCTGCCGCGTCTGTCGGACCTGCTTGATGAGTTGCTCTACCAGCGCATTCACGGCGGATTGAGCGACGCCCAGGAACAGGAACTCGCGCGACTGCGACCTGATTACGAGCAGGCCAAGGAGGAATACGAGATCAGTACGCGCGCCGCCATTGCGCAGATCCGCGCCATCCTCGACAAACATCGCGATGCAGCCACGCTCTATCTCGGCGGCATGCCCATGATCATCGACGACATGATGACCTTCATTCAGAGCGACATGGCGACTTTTGGTGGCGCGGTGCTGCTGTTCTTGGTGGTCATGATGGGGATCATTTTTCGCGAAGTACGCTGGGTGGCGCTGCCCTTGGCGAGTTGTCTGTATACCAGTGCCGCGATGTTTGGTCTGTTGGGCCTGGTGGGCTGGAAGGTCACCATCATCTCGACCAATTTTGTGTCGCTGATGTTGATCCTGACGATGTCGATGAATATTCATCTGGTGGTGCGCTATCGCGAACTGCTGCGCGATCACCCCGACTTGGATCAACACGAATTGGTCAGGCGCACGGTGGCACAAATGGCGCGGCCCTCGCTCTATACGGTACTGACCAATATCATCGGCTTCGGCTCCTTCGTATTGTGCGACATCAAGCCGGTCATCGATTTCGGCTGGATGATGTCCATCGGTCTGCTGGTGGCCTTCGCCAGCACCTTCACGCTGTTCCCGGCGCTACTGGTCATGACCAGGCGCAAAGCCCTGACCCGCCCCGAAGCGCAGGGTTATGCCTTCACTGAAGCCCTGGCACGTCTCACCGAAAGGCATGGCAAGGCCATCATCGTGGTATCGCTGTTGATTGCTGTGCTGGCGGTGCTCGGCATGCGCAAGCTCGACGTGGAGAACAGCTTCGTGTCCTATTTCCACAAGGACACCGAGATTCATCAGGGCTTGGAACTCATCGATCAGAAACTCGGGGGCACCACACCACTCGATGTCATTCTCAAGTTCCCACCAGAAGCCAGTGAGGCGGCCAACAGCGATGGAGGCTCCGGCTCCCTGAGCGCGATGTTCGACCAGGTCACGACCGCCGAACAGGCGCCATCGTCGTGGTTCAGCGACGCCAAGATAGCGCGGCTGAAGGCCGTGCATGCCTATCTCGAACAGCAGCCGGAGATCGGCAAGGTCTTATCGCTGGCCTCGACCTTGCGCGTAGCGGAAGCGATGAACGACGGCAAGCCGCTCGGGCCCGAAGGGATAGAGGCTATCTACCGGCAGATGCCGGACGCGGCCAAGGTCAATCTGGTCTCGCCCTTCGTGTCGGTCTACGACAACGAGATGCGCATTAGCGCGCGAGTGATCGATACTCAGCCCGGCTTGAAGCGCAAAGATCTGCTCAAGCGTATCGATACCGATCTGCGCGAACGATTGCAGCTGAAACCCGACGAATACCAGATCTCCGGCCTGCTGGTGCTCTACAACAATGTGTTGCAGAGCCTCTACAAGTCCCAGATTCTGACTTTCGGCTCGGCTATGGCGGTTATCATGGTGCCGCTCGTCATCATGTTCCGATCACTGCTGGTGGCGGTCATCGGCATCCTGCCCAATCTGCTCGGCGCGGTCACTATCCTCGGCTTCATGGGCTGGATGAAGATCCCGCTCGACATCATGACGATCACCATTGCGTCCATCACCATCGGCATCGCGGTCGAGGACTGCATCCATTATCTGTATAGCTACAAGGTCGAATATGCACGCCTGCGCGACCCGCTCGCGACCATGCACTATTGTCACAACAACGTCGCCAAGGCCGGCTTTTATACCACCGTGACGGTAGTGGTGGGTTTCTCGATCATGATGCTGTCGAACTTCATCCCCACCATCCTGTTCGGGCTGTTGACAGCAGTGGCGATGAGTGTGGCCTTGCTCGCAGCGCTGACCTTGATGCCGCAGCTGATCCTATGGTGGCGGCCGTTTCGCTTGGATGAAGATTGAGGGCAGGCTGTGGCAGGGATGTCCGTCGTTACTTCAATACCGAGCGTACTTCCGCTAGCACCCGTTCAAATTCCTCCAGCGGCGCGGCACCGGTAATCGGCGTGGCATTCAAGAGGAACTGTGGCGTGGCCTGAATGCCGAGCTTGCTCGCAAGCTCCATGTCGCGCGCAATGGCGGCCTGGGCGGCGGCACCATGTCGGTCGTTGTCGAAGCGCTTCAGATCGAGGCCAAGCTTGCGTGCGGTCTCGGTATAAAAAGCTTCGCCGAGCTTGTCCGGGGTGGCAAACATGCCATCGTGAAACTCCCAGAACTTGCCCTGCTGTTGGGCGGCCCAAGAGGCAAGTGCGGCAGGGGTGGCTTGGGGATGCATGTCGCCGAGCGGCAGATGTTTGTAGACCAGCGCGACTTCCTGGCCATGGGCGGCCATGAATTGCTTCACGGTCTCATAGGCCTTGCTGCAATAGGGACACTGGAAGTCGGAGAACTCGACCAGCACCAGGCGGCTGCCAGCCTTACCGCGCAGTGGTGAATCGGCCAGCAGTTCACCCGTTTTCAATTGTGCGACCTGCTCTTTCAAGCGAGTCTCGGCACTCTTCATGCGCTGCTCCGCCTGGGCGCGCTGATAACCGACCACCGCTTCCATGATCTCTTTAGGATGTTCGCGGATGACCTTGAGGATCTGCTCTTCCAAGACCTTATCCGTGGCCTGCTCGGCGCCGGCGCTGCCGATGACAAAAGCAAGACCGATGGCGACGAGCGCGCGGGCAACAAGACCAGCAAACGAGAAATAACGGGAGGTGGTCACCGTGGCGGCTCCTGACTGAGTGGAGTGGAGTGCACAGCCTACAACATTCCGAGCGCGCCACCACGACGGTGCCGGCCACAGTCGATCCGTTCAGCGTTCGCGCAAATGACGAATGAGGTGGTGATCGACGTAGGCCTTGGCGTCCAGTACCAGTCTGTCTTGGGAGAGCTGCAACTGATGCAGAAAAAACATGATGGTGATGGCCAAGGTCAGCGCCACCAGCGTCGCGTTGAAGGTAATGCCTAAGCCCTGGGTGACACCGGTCACATCACCGGCCGCAGCGCGTTGCGCTTCCTGCAGCGCGGCGCCGATGCCACGCACGGTGCCGACGAAACCGACCGCCGGGATCGCCCATACCGAGAAGCGGATCATGGACAGCTCGGCATCGAGCCGCGAGGCCTCGAACTCGCATTCGTCACGCGCCGCATCGGCGGCATGTTGCACGCTGCCGGTGGCACCGAAGCGCGTCATCGAGATGCGCAAGGTGCGCGGCAGC
>JANMJF010000725.1:0-6490 GCA_031371245.1 Pseudomonadota bacterium
GGCGAATCGGGCGGAAAGGTGAACGGCACACAGGTGCGGCCAAGTTCTTCGTTGACCACCATCAAGTCTAGATTTGTCAGGTTGGCGCCGCCGTAGGCCTCGGGCACGTCCAGCCCCCACAGACCGAGCTCGCGGCATGTCGCCAGCAGGGGTGCTTCTTCTTCCTCGCTCAAGGCAACCGTGCCGCCACTCGCCTCGCGGGCCAACACCTGGCGTTCGAGCGGCATCAATTCCTCGTCGACAAACCGCGCCACCAGATCGCGCAGCATGCGTTGCTCTTCATTCAACTCAAACATCAAGATCTTCTCCGGCGCACGTGGCTAGGGAATTCGGCGGTGTCCAAAACACAGAAGGCCCCTCGCGGGGCCTTCGTTACGCCTATCGACGTCGCGCTCAGAGCATGCGCGCGAAATCGGACACGGTGTACGTCTCGGCGACCGCACCGGTCTCGTCCGTGAATTCGATTAACAGATCTTCGTCACCGCGCTGCGAGACATAACTCACCACGCCTGCGGGCCCCACCACTTCTTCGTGCACGTCGCCGACCGGTTGGAAGCAGAAATCACCTGGCCCGAATTCACAGCCCGTGGTCAAGTTCTTCACGCTGCCTTCGAGGATGAAGATCGAGGCATCGGCATTGTGGCGGTGGACGCCGGGGTTATGGCCGGCGCCACTACGCGCCAGGTATTGCACGCTGTGGTGCTCAAGATCGACCGCCAGCACCTTGATCTGGATACCGGGCCCGCAGTTGATCCAGGGGGATTTCGAAGCGGCACCGGACAGCACCTTGATCATGTTTTCTTCTTTCATGACTGCAGCCATCGTCGTGGTCTCCTGTTGGTTGTGCGAGCCATGCTACTGCCGAGCAAGCGGGGCAGCAATACGTCGAAAAGTGGGGGTATCGCCCCGGAATGAGCCGATGAAGTCGAGCAAGCGGGTGCGGAGATCGTGGCGCGAAGTTAAGCTGGCGCGAAGCCTCACCCGCAGCTACCGCGCCGTAGTTACGCCACTGTCGGGTGTCCAAGGTCTGGAAATAACCTGCCTTGAGGTGTTTGATGGCCTCGATCGCAAGCAGGCTCTGTTCGGCGATTTCATGCACGGTCCACGCACAATGATGCGTGGGCTCTGGCGATGATCACGCGCTCTTGGCTGAGCAAGGTCATGCAGCGGGCGCCATCGATCGCGTCTAAATGCAGCAGCGCTGTCCAGGCCTCGTGGTGCTGCGTGCACGCTTGCTCGAAGTGGCCGAGGGACGGCCACCATAGCTCGCGTACAGCGTCGTAGGGGCGAGCGTTACCCGCAGTGTCTGCGGCGGCACTAGCGGTCTGGATGAGGATGCCGGCGGCAACCGGGGTGCACACGATATGCTGGCTCACGCCGAGCGTGCGGCCCAGCGCAGCATCGTCTTCGTGCGCCCAGGCGCGCATAAATGCGGCCTCGTCGAGGCCAGCGCGCCGCGCTGCGAAAAGCAGCAGCTTGACACCACGCGAACGCGGGTCGAAACCCTTGGAATCGACCAGTTGCGCCTGCGAGGCCAGCAGCGGCCGCGGCCGATCGATATTCATGAACTTGGGCTCGTCCTCCATCAGTTCGCTGAAGCGAGGCGAAGCGACCATCTCGGCCAGCGCGTCGACATCGACATACCAGGTCTCCGCGCAGCCGTCTGGCCAAGTCGGCGCGAAGCCCTCGACCAGCGGCCGCTCTTGAATGCGGTGGCATTGCACGTAATGCCGGACCTGTTCGAAGCGCTGTGCGATCGGCGCGTGGGTGCCGGTCCAGTAGGCCGAGAACTCGGCCAGGGTGGTGCCTGTCTTGCGCGCAAACAGGTCGTGGATTTTAACGCTCATGATGACCTCCCCGTGGATCCCTGGTGACGGCGCGCGGGGCGCCTGCCCCATGATCCGCCGCCCGACTTTTCATTACAATGCCGTTCGAGCGCGTACTAGCGAACAATGCTGCTCACTCTTATACCACTCAGCTGGAGGTCATCATGAACGCCGAACAAATCGTTAACAACTTCATCGCCGATGTCGATCGCAAGGACATGGCAGGCGCGATGTCTTGGGTCGCGGAGGATTGTTACTATGACAACGTGCCGCTCGGAGACATGCGCGGCCGCGACAAGATGCAGGAATTCCTGACCCCGTTCTTCAAGAGCGACGGTCCCGTCAAGTTCGAGATCGTCCGTCAGGCGGCATCCGGCAATATCGTCATGAACGAACGCATCGATCGCTTCGTGATGAAGGGCCGGCAGATTGCGATACAGGTGAGCGGCGTGTTCGAAGTCAATAACGGCCAGATCACGTTCTGGCGTGACTACTTCGATAACGGCATGTTCTTGAAACAGTTGAACGGCGAGTAGGATCCCGGTAGCACAATCGTTCCTACTTTCAGCCTGGCAGTCGCACGCGCGCTGGAGCAACCGGCACGCCAGCGACGTCGACGCGCAGACGATGCACTGCGCCGGCGCGCTCGCTGGCTGCACCGTCGGAGCCGGAGACGATGTAGAGCGAGAGGAGATCCTCGCCACCGAAGCACAGCGAGGTGCACATCGGCTCCGCAATGCGGATGAAATCCCGTTCCTTGCCACGCTGATCGAAGACCACTACGCCGTGGCCGCCGCCGGCCAGTGCCACCCACACGCTGCCGTCCATCGCCACCACCAAACCGTCGGGCAGGCCACGCTCGATCGTCACAAAAATCTGCTTGGGACCGAGGTCGCCGTTGACCGCCACCGCGTACTGCCACACCGTGTGCAGGCGCGAATCGCAATGGTAGAGCGTGCGGCCATCGGGTGCGAAGCCGAGGCCGTTGGTGAGCCAGATTTCATGACCGACGATGCGGCTCGTGCCATCGAGATCGATCAACCACAGATCGCCGGCCTTCGGCCCGCCCTCGGATTCGAATACCGGACTGGTGGCGAGCGAGCCGGCGTAGATGCGGCCGGCGGAGTCAGTCGTGAGATCGTTGAAGCCGACGATATTCGCGGCTGGATTTTGCTCGAGTACAGTTTGCGTGGCGCCGCTGCCGAAGGGTTTGAAAGAGATGTTGCGGCCACTCACGATCAAGCCGCCATCGACATGCAGGGCCATGCCACCAATGCCGCGACGGTGCGCGAATTCGTTAGTCACCTGACCGTCGTGGCCGAGGCAGAACACGCCACCGTTCAACACGTCACTAAATAGCAGGCCGCGCTCGGCCAGCCACAACGGGCCTTCGATCAGGCCGTAACCCGCAGCCAGGCATTCGATAGACATCCGTGCACCCCCAACAATCGTTGATGTCGAGACTAGAACCGATCTCAAATTTTAGCGAGCACGGTCGATACACGCGCCGTGCTGCGGGGCGGGACACCGAACGCGCTACATGGCGGGATAGGCCGGTTAGCTTGCCGCTGTGCGACACACTTTCCTCGGCCCGCTGGGGAGGGTGATAATCTGCCAGCGTTCACCGTCCCAGCCAAAACCACGATTGTCAACACAAGGAAGGAGCAGGCCATGACTACTCAACGCCCAGCAAAAACTGCGGCAGCCGCGCGCAAGCCGACAACGCGCATCAAACCGTCGGCGCCCGCCCGCAGCGCGGCCAAGGCCTCGAAATTGAGCGATTACGAAGGCGCGCGACAGTTGCTCAGTCGTTATTGCGCGTTAATCGATCACGGGAAATTAGTGGAGTTAAGCGAGCTGTTTCACCGCAAGGCAGTGTTTTCGGTCTCGTTCGATAGCGCGCCGAGACACCTGGGCCGCGACGCGATCCTCAGCTGGTACACCGATTTTTTTCAGGGGCGTCCGGGCAAGTTTCGCCATCCGCGCCACAAGCTTTTCGAGCCTTACCTCGTGGCGCACGGCAACACCGCAACGGCGTCAACGTACTTTGATTCAGATTTTGTCGAGCCGAGCGGCGATGTCAGGGTGCTCGCCGGTCGCTACGACGACGTGCTGGTCAAGGAGCGTGGACGGTGGTTGTTCAAGGAGCGCACCATTACCGTGTGCTATCACTATTCGCCCGGCAAAGGCGAAGAAGGCATGAAACAATAAAGGCCGTGACCATCGGCTCCCAGACTAGCGCCATGGCGTATCACGCGTTCATTTCCTACAGCCATGCCGCCGATGGGCGCTTGGCGCCAGCGCTGCAGTCCGCTCTCCACCGTCTGGCAAAGCCGCTTTACCGGCTGCGCGCACTCAATGTCTTTCGCGACAAAACCGGGCTGGCCGCGACGCCTTCGTTGTGGGGCGCGATTGAGTCCGCGCTTACGCAGTCTGCACACTTCATCCTGCTAGCCTCGCCTGAGTCCGCGCGCTCCGAGTGGGTCGCTAAGGAAATAATGTGGTGGCTCGCGAACCGTTCGAGCCAGACACTGCTCATCGTACTGAGTGCGGGAGATCTGGTCTGGGATCAAATACGCGGCGACTTTGACCCGGCACGGAGTTCGGCTATTCCTGATGCCCTGCGTGGCCAATGGCGAGAGGAACCCTTGTTCGTTGACCTGCGGTGGGCGAGCACTCCAGCGGACCTTGGCTTGCATAACCAACGCTTCCTCGACGCCGTGCTTGATCTCGCGGCACCGCTGCATGGCAAAGCGAAAAACGACCTGGCAGGCGAAGAGGTCAGCCAAAGCCGCAAGGTGCGACGCCTGTCCGTTGCCGCGATGTTGGTGTTAGCGGTGCTGACCGCGATCGCTTGGCAGCAACGCGGTGTCGCGCGGCACAATGCGGCCCTCGCGCTGGATCGCCAGCAGCTTGCTGAAAAACGCCTGCGGGATCTCTGTGACTCGTGGCAAGTGACGACTGCTTTCATCGAGGATAATTTTCCGGCCGCCATCTACGACATCAAAGGACGGCTGCATGAGACCTTCAAGTTCGATGAGAACTGTCGACCTTGAAGCGCGCGGCGGGCAATGGACGCGCGCACTGAGGCTGCGCGTCACCTCGGTGCATGCGTTACGCTAGGCCATCAAGCGCTGCGCGCGCTAGCTCGCCAGTTGCGTCTCGCGAATTGGAGTACACGACCATGGTTCGCCCAATCTGCTTCATGATCATGCCCTTCGGGGTCAAGCCGACGCAGCTGTCGGATGACGGCAAGGCGCCGGACAAAGTTGACTTCAATCGCCTGTGGGATGCCGCGCTGCGCCCCGCCATCACGCAGCTCGGTTATGAGGCAGTGCGTGCGGACCAGGACGCCGGTGCTTTGATCATCAACGAGATGATTGAGCGCCTGGCGCTGTCGGATCTCGTACTCGCGGACGTCAGCGTCGGCAATGCCAATGTCTATTACGAGGTCGGTATCCGCCACACCGCCAATCGGCAGGGCTGCGTCCTGATCGGCGCCGATTGGGCAAAGCCCCTGTTCGATATCGATCAGATGCGGCAGCTTCGCTATCCCTTGCCGGCCGAACATATCGATGACGCCGCAGCGGACGCCATCATTCGTAAGCTCGTCGAAAGCATACCCAAGCTCATGTTGGGCATCTCGCCGGTTTACCAGGCGCTGCCGCGCTATCCGGAACTGGATCGGTCGAATGCGGCCTCGTTTCGCGCGGCGATGGAGGAGATCTCGCGCTTCCAGGCGGACGTTGCCGCCACGCGCGCCGCACCGCCGGCAGATCGTGCTACTCGAGCGCGCGCTCTGCGTGACAGTGTCTGCGATGGTGGCAAGCCGCTGCCCAATGCCGTCGCGCTTGAGCTGCTGTACCTGCTGCGCGATTGCAGCGATTGGCACACCACGATGGACTACATCGACCAGTTACCCGCGCAGCTCACCGAGCTTGCCGTCGTCAAGGAGCAGCGCGCGCTGGCGCAGTCCAAGGATGGCGATCATCTCGCCGCTATCGGCGGCTTGCAGGCCTTGATTCAAGCCGCTGGCGACAGCTCGGAACGGCGCGGCCTGCTGGGTGGTCGCTATAAGAAGCTCTGGCAGGGCGAACAGGATGCGCTGCGCAAACGCCAGTACCTCGACTTCGCAATCAAGGAATACGAAGCTGGCATGCAACTCGATCTGAATGACTACTACCCCACCTGCAATCTGCCGCTGCTCTACCGCGAGCGCGGCCGCAAGGGCGACGAAGAGCGCGCACGCACTGCTGCGGCCATCACGCAAGTCGCGTGCGAACGTGCTCGCGCCCGCCGGGCGGCCGATCCCTGGCTGAATCCGACTTTGCTTGGGGCGGCGTTTCTGGCCGGTGATGTCGACAAAGCCCGCGAGTTGGCCGACCTCGTGCGCACTGAAGGTGCGGCTGTATGGCAACTGCAATCGACCTTGAACGATCTGAAGACCACGGTTGCAGCGCTCAAAGACACCGACAAGGCGACTGAACTCAAGCTCATCGTCGAAGAGCTGGAAGCGCTGACCTAGCAGCAAGCGGCCTTTCGGTTGGCGCCAGGTGTTCGCCGTGCGCGTAAATACCAGCCTCGGCTAATCGTCTCGATTAATTTTGCCCGACCGCAAGTAGCGCGGGTCGAAGCAACGCAGATGCACATTGGTGGCGAGCCAG
>JANMJF010000035.1:0-3896 GCA_031371245.1 Pseudomonadota bacterium
GTGGCACTTTCCGTGGGCTCACGCCCCCCAGGCGTTACCTGGCATCCTGTCCTGCGGAGCCCGGACTTTCCTCTATCGCCCCGCACCGGCTTTTAAGGGCCGGCGCCAACGACAGCGATCACCCGGCCGACTTGCTGGGCGCAGTGTGGGAGTTCGCGGGCCGGAATTCAATGCATCACGGCTCGTCCGCCGGCCCGGCCGAAACGCGCAATGATGCCTGATAGACCTGATTTCGAGCCCGCCCGCTCAAGGCGGTAACGATACGCACCGCTGTACGGCGGTCGGTTTCGGCCAGCACGATGTGCAGCAGGCGCTCGAGTTCGGCATCGTTGGCGCCCTGCTCGGCAGCGTTACCCGCTACCAGCACCACGAACTCACCGCGCGTGGCGTCGGGATCCGACGTTACGCGTAGGCAGAGTTCGGCCAAAGTGCCGCGATAAATGCTTTCGAAACGCTTGGTCAACTCACGGGCGACGACCGCTTCACGGTCCGACCCGAAGACGTTTTGCATGGCTCCTAAACAGGCAACGATGCGGTGCGGCGCTTCATAAAAAACCAAGGTACGAGGATCGTCAACCAGCGCGTCCAGTCGCGCGCCGCGCGCACCGGCCTGGTTGGGTAGAAAACCCTCGAAGGAGAAGCGCGTGGTCGGCAGCCCGGCAATACTGAGCGCGGCAGTGATTGCGCAGGCACCAGGAACCGCGTGCACCGGGATGCCAGCCTGGTTCGCGGCGCAGACGAAGGCGTACCCGGGATCGGAAATCAGCGGTGTGCCAGCATCCGAGATCACGGCGCAAGCCTGGCCGGCCGCGATGAGGCGAGCCAGCAACTGGGCACAGACCTGCGTCTCGTTGTGATCATGCAAGGCAGAAAGAGGCGTGACGATGCCGAAATGGTCCAGTAGTCGCCGGCTATGACGCGTGTCTTCGCACAGAATGACATCGACAGCCGCCAGCGTCGCAGCCGCACGCGCGGACAAATCGCCGAGATTTCCTATCGGTGTAGCGACGACATACACGCCCGGACGTTCAATTGACACGTCTACCATGGGCAAAGATACTGCCTTGGTGATCCGCTCCGCGCTCATTTCAACACCACATCCTCTGCGCTTATTGCTCATTAGCCTCGCCGCACTCATTACATGCGGGTGCACTTCACAAGGCAATGTGCAGGAACAAACATCGGCCCCGGTGCCCGATCCGTTGGCGGCTGCCGCGCAGTTGTTGGCACGCGGTGACTACGCGGCCGCCGGCACGGCCTATGCGGCTCGCGCCGCAGAGTTATCTGGCGAGAACGCCACGCGGGCCACCGCACTCGCCACGCTCGCATTTCAGGATGCAGGCGAGATACTGCGCGCCACGAGCTTGCTGGGCGCGATGCCGCTGGGCAGCGCAGATCGAGAGCCGCTCGCCGCACTTGCCGTAGCACGCGCGCAATTGCAGGAGGGTCATGCCGACACGGCGCTGGCGCTGGCAGGCCGCACCGACACCGCCACGCTGTCGCCCTATGCGCGTGGAGTGCAGACACGGGTAATAGCTGGCGCGGCAGCGGCGCTGTCTGATTTCCCGACCGCCGCGGCGGCCTGGCTCAAGGCTTTTCTGCTGCCTTACCCGAGCGCCCAGCACACGACGATGATGGATTCGGCATGGACCGCACTCAATCGTTTGCCGCCGGCGCAGCTGACGGAACGACTCACCGCGACCGCCGGAGATCCCTTCACCCATGGCTGGTATGCGCTCACCGCCATCACCCAGCAGTCGAGTTTCGACCCGGAAAGCCTACGCCAGAGGCTGGCCGAATGGCAGCAACGTTATGGCAATCATCCCGCCACACCACTCCTCGCGGCGCTGCTCGAACATGCCACGGCTGCGGCGGCGCGACCACAACGCTTGGCCTTGATCCTGCCTTTTGACGAAACCCTGGGTGGCGCAGGGCGCGCAGTGCGCGACGGTTTCATGACCGCGTGGTTCAGCGACCCCGATGTGCAGGCGCGGCCAGCGGTACGTATTTACGCCAATTCCGGCCAAGACATCCTCGCCGACTACCGGCGTGCGGTCAGCGACGGTGCCGAATTCATCGTCGGCCCATTGCAGAAAAATCTGGTCGAGCGGCTGAAGGGTTTAGCCGAACTACCGGTCAGTGTGCTGGCTCTGAACGTCGTCGAGAATAAGTCTGCCGAGTCGACGCCCCGTGCCGGCTTCTATCAGTTCGGTCTCACCCCTGAAGACGAAGCCAGCCAAGTGGCGCGCCGCGCCTATACCAGCGGCGGCCGAGCGCTGATTATCGCGCCGAATTCTGCCTGGGGGACGCGCCTGGCTTCGGCCTACGACGAAGCGTGGCGCGATCTAGGTGGCACCGTGCTCGCAACTATCACCTATGCAGATGTGTCCGCTGCCTATCCCGGCGCCGTGCGGCGCGCGCTCAATATCGACACGAGCGAGGCACGCGCAGCGGCACTGCGACGCGTCCTCGGCATCCCGTTGCGCGCCGATCCACGCATCCGCACCGACGTGGATGTCATCCTGCTTGCCGCGTTTCCCAACAACGCCCGCCAGCTGCTGCCGCAGCTGCGCTTTTTCGGCGCCGATTCCATTCCGGTGTTCTCGACCTCCAGCGTCTTCAACGGCAGCGCCAAGGCTGAGCGCGACATCGATCTGAACGGGCTGGTGTTCGGCGATATGCCGTGGCTGTTCGGTACGGTCGATGTCGAATCTTACCGGTTAGTGCGACGTCAGTGGCCCGGACCGGCACAAACCTATACGCGGCTCTATGGTTTCGGCGTCGACGCCTACCGCATTCTGCCGTTCCTGGCACGCATGCGCGCGCGCCCGACCATGCGCGTGCCGGGTGTCACTGGTGACCTGTGGATGGATGCCGACGGCATACTCCACCGCAATATGTCATGGATAAGATTCGTTGAAGGCGTACCGACCGTCATCGGCGAGAGCGGCTCGATTGGCACCAACTGAAACTGACAAAACGTCGTCACGGGCCCGCGACGGCCAGCGCTGGGAGCAACGCGCTGAAGCCTTTCTCACCGCCCGCGGCTTACATTGTGTCGCACGCAATCACCGCTGTCGTAGCGGCGAGATCGATCTGATCATGCTCGCCACCGAACTACTGGTGTTCGTCGAAGTCCGTTACCGCCGTAGTGCACGTTACGGCACCGCTGCCGAGTCGGTCGACACGCGCAAGCAACAACGCATCATCTGCGCTGCCCAAGATTTTTTGATGCTGCATCAAGAATTCACTCACCATCCCTGTCGCTTCGATGTCATTGCGCTGCATGGCGACGCCAGTGCACCGGCTTACGACTGGATTGCGGGAGCATTTTCTGCATAATGCCTTCGCGGAGCAGTCTGTTTCGCATTTCGACCTATTGGAAGACAGCGCCCTGTGGATCCCATTGAACGTGTCAAATCGATTTTTGACGAAAGCATCGCAGTCAAACAACGTTGCCGCGATGAGCTGCCCGGTCTGATCGCCGCCGCTGCCGCCTGCATCGCCGACGCGATCATGAATAGCGGCAAAATCCTGAGCTGCGGCAACGGTGGCTCGGCCGGTGATGCCCAGCATTTTTCCTCAGAGATGCTCAACCGCTTCGAACGCGAACGTCCCGGCCTGCCGGCGATCGCGCTGACCACCGACGCGTCCACCGTCACCTCGATCGCCAACGACTATCAATTTGCCGATATTTTTGCACGCCAGATCCGCGCCCTCGGCAACCCGGGAGATGTGCTGCTGGCATTTTCCACCAGTGGCAATTCGCACAATATACTCAATGGCATCGACGCCGCTCATGATCGTGATATGCGCATCATTCTGGTCAGCGGCAAAGATGGCGGACAGGCCGCAGCGAGCATGTTGGAAAACGATATCGAAGTGCGCGTGCCGAG
>JANMJF010000094.1:0-2761 GCA_031371245.1 Pseudomonadota bacterium
GTGAAAAGCCTGCTGCAAAGGGCCGACAAATAGCCCGAAGCTGTAATAGATGAGCGAGGACACGCCTGTGCCGCAGGCTATCATCGCCGTTAGCAGCAACGACCAGCCCGCTGTGATCTCGGCCTTCCACTCCCCTCGATGCACCATGGTCACATTGTCAGCGTGGTATGGAGCAAGGCACAAGCATGACCCACTGCCAGGTGATTGGCGTGGGTTCGGCACAGCCGCGCTGGCCGCGACGCTGTTCGACAATATCGAGGAACACTAGACTAGGCACGATAACCATTCTCAGCGCTCCACCTCGTGCCAACAAAGCGTCCTCAAGCAGAACGAAATCCCGCAGTGCCATGATCAAACCGCTGCAACTTGCCCTCGATCTGTTCGGCGAACTGAGCGGTCACACACCACGTTCTGCGCCGCGACCGATCCCACGTGATGAGACGGCTAGCTCGCAGAAGGTCCACGCCGGCTTCGTCTACGAATTGCGTCAGAGTGCGAAACGCCGCTCCCTCAGTATTGAAGTGCATCCCGACCTGCGCGTGGTGGTGCGCGCGCCGCTGCGCTTTCCGAAACGCGACATCGAAAACTTCGTTGCCGCACGGGCTTTGTGGATAGCTGCCCAGCTGGAACATTTCCGCACTGCCCCGCGCCTGCCGCTGGTGCCGACCTATGTCGAGGGCGCAACCCATTATTACCTTGGCCAGCCCCATCGCCTGCGGCTCGACCCCACGGCCCGTCACGGTGTGGCACGACAGCAAGATTGCCTGGTGATCGGCGGACGTGCGGCGCGCGATGGGCTGGCTGCGCGCCGCGCACTTGATCACTGGTATCGCGCCCGTGCGCGCGAAGAGTTCACCACTATCTTGGCCGCGTGTTATCTGCATCCGCGCTTTGTGCGCTATCCCTGCCCAAGCTTGCAAATCCGCGCCATGCGTACACGCTGGGGTAGTCTCGGCGCGAGGCGCGGCATGAGCTTGAACCTGGTCTTGATCCAGGCGCCGCGCGAATGCATCGAGTTCGTGGTCATGCATGAGCTGTGTCATCTGCGCTATCACGGCCACGGCATAGGCTTTTACAAACTGCTCGATGTGGTGTGTCCCGACTGGCGCGCGCGCAAGCGTCTGCTCGAAGACAGCCTGCGCTGAATACCTCCACATCAACACCAACCCAGGTCGTTGTCATCGGCGGCGGACCGGCGGGACTGATGGCGGCCGAAACCGCGTGTGCAGCGGGCGCCGAGGTCAGTTTGTACGACACAATGGCCTCGGTCGGGCGCAAATTCCTGCTGGCCGGCAAGGGCGGGCTCAACCTCACCCACAACGAAGCGATGGCGGATTTTATGAGCCGCTATGGTGCTGGACACCCGACACTCTCAGCCGCGCTGCGTGCCTTCGACAACGAGGGCATCCGCGCCTGGGCACACGGCCTCGGCATCGAAACCTTGGTCGGCAGTTCCGAGCGTGTATTTCCAATCGGCTTGAAGGCCGCGCCCTTGTTGCGACGCTGGCTGGCGCGACTGCGTCGTGACGGTGTGCGTTTCCATACCCGTCATCGCTGGCTGGGCTGGCATGAATCGGGCGCGCTGCGCTTCGCGACACCAGCGCGTGAGATTCTCGTCGACGGCCAACGCCTGGTGCTGGCGCTCGGTGGCGCAAGCTGGCCGGCGCTGGGCAGCAGTGGCGATTGGGTCGCGACGCTGGCCGCGCGCGGCATCGAAGTGGCACCCTTGCGCGCCGCCAATTGTGGCTTCGAACGGCCGTGGAGCGCGCATTTGCGTACGCGCTGGGCCGGCGCGGCAGTCAAGAACGTCGTCGCGAGTTGTGTAACGGCCGAAGGCGAGCGCCGTTGTGCGCGCGGTGAATTCAACATCACTGAACACGGCATCGAAGGCAGTCTCGTTTATGGACTGTCGCGCGACCTGCGCGACGCGCTGGAACACGACGGCAGCGCGCTGTTAGTGCTCGACTTAGCACCCGATCGCGACGAGCAGGCACTCGCCGCAGCGCTGGCCGCGCCGCACGGCAAGCACAGCCTGGCCCATGTGCTCGAACGTCGCGCCGGCCTCAAGGGCGTGAAAGCGAGCCTGCTACGCGAAGTGGCGAGCGCCGCCGAGCTGGCAGCACCATCGCGGCTGGCGCATCTGATCAAGGCACTGCCGCTGGCGCTTGAGCGCACGCGGCCCTTGGCCGAAGCCATCAGCACCGCCGGCGGCGTGTGTTTCGCGGCGCTCGACGCGCGCTACATGCTGCGCGCCCTGCCCGGGGTGTTCTGCGCCGGCGAAATGCTGGACTGGGACGCACCGACCGGCGGCTATCTGCTGAGCGCCTGTCTCGCCACCGGCCGCGTGGCCGGCACGGCGGCCGCGACTTGGACGGGCCAGTAACGATTTGCAGTATCCGATCCCGCGCTTTTCCGCTACCGTGGCCGGCCTCAATCAACACCACCACGAGGTGCCGTATGACTTCCCTTCCCGCCGGTTATCCGGAACAGGCATTCGATGCTTTTGCCTATCTCACTACCCGCCAGCAGCTGTCCGTCGAGGACATGCAGGTGCTGGCCATGATCGAATGCTTCGGCGAAGCGTATTATTTGCTGCTGGCTGACAACGTCACCGATCCGCAAGCCAAGGCGCTGCTGACGCGCAATGGCAACGAAGAGCGCGGCCATGCCCATCGCCTGCTGAAGGCCATCAAGCTCAAAGGCGGTAGCGAGTTCACACTGCCGGCCAATGAAGACAATCCGTTCTTCAAGTTCTGTCCGA
>JANMJF010000159.1:0-22290 GCA_031371245.1 Pseudomonadota bacterium
GGGTGAATTCGTCCAGGAGCTGATTTGAGAAAACTCGCGATGCGGTTCGCATTTGTAAGTTGCCGCGTGCCGCAGTGCAGGCGATCAGAGAGGCACAGCCGGCTGAGCGCTGCACCCGAACGAGCACGTTAAGCTCATTCACACTATTCGCGCCATTCTGGACCGTCGTCGCGCCTAAGAATCCGTAAGGTTGTAGTGCAATTGAATACTCAGACGCTTAACTTACTGCTACTGCAAATCCTGGTCATGCTTGTGGTCGGCATCGCGGGCGGGATCGTCGCACGCAAGTGGCTGCGCCAACCTAGCGTTTTTGGCGAAATTTCTGCCGGCATCCTGCTGGGCCCGGCCGTGCTCGGTACGCTCGCGCCCGGTCTCTACACCCTGCTGTTTCCAAAAGGCGCAGCGATCGAAGCTGCCTATGGCGCGGTCATAGGCCTGAGCATGTTGTTCTTCCTGTTTGCTGCGGGGCTGGAGATCGAAGTTGCACAATTGCGCAAGACTTTCCGCACTGCTGTCGCGACGGGACTGCTTGGCACTCTGGTGCCGTTCGTGCTCGGTGTGGGGGCCGCATATGCCCTACCCAAGATTTGGCTTATTCCAGCAAGCACCGATCCCCTCGTCTTTGCGCTGTTCCTAGGCACAGCGTTGTCGATCACGGCGCTGCCGGTAATTTCCCGAGTGCTGGCAGATCTGGGCCTGCAACGTGAGCCCGTCGGCGTGATCGTGATGGCGGCGGCGACCATGAGCGATCTCATCGGTTGGAGCATGCTGGCGGTGGTCTTGAGCTACGCCGGCACCGGTGCCGGACCAGGCGAGACGCCGCAGTTCTGGAAATCCGCAGCGCTGGTGGTGGTGTTCGCCATTTTGCTGGTCCGGTTCGGCAGACGTTGGGCACGCAAGGCCATCGACCGCGCGCACTTGCAGTCGGGCTCCGCACGTATCGTCATGCTCTATATCGCGATGCTATTTGGCGCCGCGTTGTTAGCACACGCCCTCGGCATTCATCCCTCTCTCGGCGCGTTTATGGGCGGCGTGGCGATGGCTTCGATCGGCAGTTATTACGGTCATAACGCGCCGCATTCCGTGATCGAATTCGCGCATGGCTTCTTTGCGCCGATCTACATCGTTTCAATCGGAATACGGGTTGATTTCAGCAATAGTTTTGATTTTGGCCTGGTGGCCTTGGTGGTGGTCCTGGCCACTGTCGGCAAGCTGTCGGGCTCCTACCTGGGTGCTCGCATCAGCGGCATCGAATGGCGTTCGGCGCTTGCGATTGGATTCGGCATGAACGCTCGTGGGGCCATGGAAATTGTGCTGGCCGGGGTCGCGCTCGAATACAAGCTGATCGATCAAAGACTGTTTGTGGCTCTCGTCACGATGGCTCTGTTGACGTCGATGCTTAGCGGTCCCATGATGCAGCGCCTCCTGCGCCCGCGCCACAGCGACGGCTTGCGCGAGGGCAGCAAATGGTCGAACGAGTTACCGGCCGAGCCGCTCAGAAACCCTGCGCGGCCCGGACACTCGTCGTGATCGCCGACACCGGCTGCTCGGTTCGGCGCGGCCGCAGACAAGCGCGGCGCCGATGCAGAATTCTGGACTTATCTACATGAACAAGCCCGACTACGCGCGTGAGTCCAGCGCGCCTTTGACGTCGCTTCCCTCGCAGATCGGACCAAGGCCAGCGGTCGACGCCATCGCTCCGCTCAAGCTCAAGCGCTTTCTGTCGCCAGAAATTACCGGGCCGACGCCACACCAGCGATGGTTCCGGTTCGTGACCCGCACGGTCGACATCCTAGTCGCAGGCAGCGCCTTGCTGGCGTTCTCGCCCTTGCTGTTGGTGCTGGCGCTCGCCATCCGCCTCGACTCACCAGGCCCGGTCCTGTTCCGCAGAGGAACGACCTGGATCAACCGCCGCCGGCCGCAGGGCGACGCAAACGACGTCGAACGACGCAAAGTCGATCGCCACGCCGCAGGCTTCCATCAGTATAAATTCAGGAGCATGTACGCGGACGCCCGCAGCCGTTTTCCAACCCGCTACGCGTATGCCTATAGCGCGGAGCAGTTGCGCACCTTGCCTATGAAGGCCTTGCTCGCCGCCGAATCCGGGCCCAACGCCGAGGATATGCTCGATGGATCACTAGGCCGCGACCCGCGAGTCACGCGTGTCGGTTGGTGGCTGCGTCGCACCAGCTTGGACGAGCTGCCGAATCTCATTTCTGTCCTCACCGGAGAGATGTCTCTGGTGGGAGGGCGGCCCGAGCTATTTGATCTGGTCTCTTATTACCTGCCCGAACATCTGTGCAAATTCGACATGAGGCCGGGGGTAACCGGACTCGCCCAAGTGCTCGGTCGCGGCAATCTGACTTTCCATCAAATCAATGCTTACGACGCCGAGTACGTCAAGTACCACTCTCTGCGGCTGTATTTCTGGATCCTCTGGCGAACTGCAAAAACAGTATGCACCGGCCACGGTGCCTATTGACCCCGGCGACGGCTGGATCGCGCGTCGAGCTCCGCGCCGATAGCTGATTGGTGTTCGAGCCGACCGCAACGGCTCAGCCGTGAGTCTCTACTTGATCGTCAGCGACGGATGGACAGCGCACGCTCAGCACCACACAATCAGTCAGCGCCTCCCATGTGTGCGCGACTACGGGCGGCAAAATGACGTAATCGCCTTCCATCGCCAGCAGCACGTCGTCGACTTCACCGCCGTCTCGTACACGGATGAGAATTTCTCCTTTGATCAGCACGACTATCGTCGTTGCAATTTTATAACTCACCCACGAACCCGGCCGCGCCTCGCCGCGAGGATGCACACCCCATTTGATCTCGACGTCATCGCGGTGGCGCAGGCCCAGCTCGGGCGCGACAAATTGTCCCACGAACCAGCCGCGCTTGCCGTCGCGGCTGGCATTACCACAGGTGTAGTTCAATTTCATGAATGTTTGTTTCGGTCGCGCTGCTGCGCCCTGACATGTGCTTGAAACCAACGGTCTCTGAGCCGGGCGCTTACATGGTACGAACTAGCTCAAATTTTGCAATTACAAAACCGCAGCCCCCAGCCTCGCGTTGTGATTCAGGTCTTGGTATAAAATCTTGTGCCAAGAGCTGCCCACCTATCTTACCTACCTGGCGAGCATGGAGACCCTGATTACCGATGAGTTATCGTCATCTACTTGTCACCGGCGGTGCCGGCTTCATCGGCTCGAATTTCATCCGCTTGGCCATGGCGCGGGATTCCTCCCTCTTGATCACAAACCTGGATCTCCTGACCTACAGCGGTAACGACAACAACCTTGAGGATGTGCGCAGAGCGTATGGAGCAGGCGCGCAACCACGATATCGATTCGTTCACGGCGACATTGGCGATGAGGGGCTGGTGCGGGCGCTGTTGCGTGGCATGCATGCCGGGACAAAACCCCGGCCGGTAGATGCGGTAGTGCATTTCGCGGCGGAATCCCACGTTGACCGTTCGATCCTTGGCCCGCTGAAGTTTGTCGAAACCAACGTCAATGGCACGACAGTCCTGCTGGAGGCTTGCCGTCGTGATCTGGAAGTTCAAGCCCGCCCTTTTCGCTTCCTGCACGTCAGTACCGATGAAGTCTATGGCTCTTTGGGCGCCGATGATCCGGCATTCGTCGAAACGCTAGCTTTGCAACCCAACAGTCCGTACGCGGCAAGCAAGGCCGGCTCGGATCTCATGGTCAGGGCCTACCACGAAACCTTTGGTTTGCCGACGCTGATTACGCGCTGTTCAAACAACTACGGACCGTATCAATTTCCGGAGAAACTCATACCGCTGATGATTACGCGCGCCATGCGTGATGGCGCCCTGCCGATTTACGGTGATGGCCTCAATGTGCGCGACTGGATTTTCGTCGATGATCATTGCGACGGTATCTTGGCGGTTTTGCGGCATGGTAAAGAAGGACACATTTATAACCTTGGCGGTGAGAATGAGGTGTCCAATTTGGATCTTGTGCGCCAGCTGCTCGCCGAGCTGGGCAAGCCGCAATCGCTGATCAGTTACGTGACAGACAGGCTCGGTCATGATCGCCGCTATGCGATGGACGTGCGGCGCGCACGCGCGGAGGTGCAGTGGTCGCCGGTCACGCCGCTGGCCATCGGTCTGGCGCAAACAGTCGCCTGGTATCGCGCCAACGCCGACTGGTGGTTACCGCTGCTGAGTGAATCCGAGCGCCTGACAGCAGAACTCTACCAGGCCTGATTTGCCTGCGGTCGGGACTTCAGAGCTTGTCGGCGACCACGCTGGCCCGGTATTAATTGCTCACGCTTCGAGCGCTAATGCGAGAGCCTGCTCCCAAGCGGGCATCTGAATCGCAAACTCCCGCTTCACGCGTTGGCAGTCGAGCACCGAGTAGGCGGGTCTGCGGGCTGCGCTCGGATAATCTTGGGTCTTTATCGCCTCGACAGTGACGGTCCGATCCTGGCCACCATACAAGTGCGCAACGATACGCGTGGCGAACTGCCACCAGGACGTGCTACCTGCGCAACTCAGATGGTAGATGCCGCGATGAGCGGCACAGTAGTCGGATATGTCCGGCCAGCCACGCGTCAATATGTGCGCAGTAGCATCGGCGATCGCACGCGCCCAGGTTGGCGCGCCTAGCTGGTCGTCGACGATACGCAAACTGTCTTGCTGCAGGGCGAGGCGTTTGACCGTAAGCAGGAAGTTGCGTCCACGCGTGCTGTAGACCCAGCTGGTGCGGAATATCAAGGCGGCGGCGCCGGTCGCTTCGATGGCCTGCTCACCGGCCAGTTTCGTCGCACCGTAGCAATTGATGGGCCCGGTAGCATCGTCTTCGCGATAGGGCCGAACGCTGTCACCCGCAAACACGTAGTCGGTTGAATAGTGAACAAGTGCGCTACCCGCACGCTCGGCCTCTTCAGCGAGCAGGCGCGGTACGGCCACGTTGAGAACGTCGGCGCGATGGGTTTCCTGCTCGGCGCGATCGACCGCAGTATAGGCGGCGGCATTGACAATGAGACTAGGCATCGCCGCGCGGACAGCATCGCGCAGTGCCCCAAGATTTTCCAGATCGAGTGTGTCACGCGTGAGCGCTATGACTGGCCCCAGCGTTGCCAGGCTGCGGCGCAGTTCCCAACCGACCTGACCACCCGCACCGATCAGCAGGATGGGCCTGGGATCGTCAGGCCAGGAATTCATGGAAACAAGTCAGCATCACGCAGAGTTTTGCCGTTGACGTCCTTTGCCGACAACACCGGCACACCCGCGCCGATGGGCCACGCGATACCGATGTCTGGGTCGTTCCAGACCAGGCAACGGTCGTGTGCTGGCGAATAATAGTCAGTGGTCTTATACATAAGCTCAGCACCCTCCCCGAGCACCACAAAGCCGTGCGCAAAACCCGCTGCTATCCACAACTGCCGGCGGTTCGCTGCCGACAACTCGACCCCAACCCAGCGACCAAAAGTCGGCGAACTGCGGCGCAAGTCGACGGCGACGTCGAACACCGCGCCAACCACAACCCGCACCAGCTTGGCCTGCACGCGCTCACCTATCTGGTAGTGCAGGCCACGCAGTACGCCGCGCGCCGAACGGGAATGGTTGTCCTGCACAAACTGGACCGGTGGTCCGATGGCCTGCTCGAAGCGCCGCTGGTTAAAGCTCTCCATGAAGAATCCGCGCTCGTCCTCGATCACCTGCGGTTCGATGATGACGATGTCTGGGATCTGGGTGGCGATTATTTTCATTCGAAGTAGGGCTCCATAAGCAGGCGGCCCAGGTATTCGCCGTAGGGCGACTTTCCATATTGTTCAGCCAGGACGCTGAGCTGGGCAGCCGTGATGTAGCCCATGCGATAGGCAACCTCTTCCGGGCAGCAGATCTTGAGCCCCTGCCGCAACTCTATGGTTTCGACAAAATTGGACGCGCCGAGCAGCGAACCGGGCGTGCCGGTGTCGAGCCAGGCGATGCCGCGCCCCAGGATTTCAACCGCTAAGGTGCCCTGCTCCAGATAGCATTTGTTGATGTCAGTAATCTCGAGCTCGCCACGCGGCGACGGCCGCAGCGTCTTGGCGAAGCCTGTCACCTGATTGTCATAGAAATAGATGCCAGTGACGGCATAGTGTGATTTCGGCTGCTGCGGCTTCTCTTCCAGACCGACAGCTTTGCCGTGTTTGTCGAATTCGACGACACCGTAACGTTCGGGATCCTGCACCCGATAAGCGAACACGGTGGCGCCTTGGCGATTCATCCCGACTTCGCGAAAGTTCGTTTGCAAATCGTGTCCATAGAACACGTTGTCGCCAAGAATCAATGCCACATGGGCGTCGCCGATGAACCGCTCACCGATCAGAAAAGCCTGCGCCAGTCCGGCCGGCTCGGGCTGCTCGGCGTAACTGAGATCAATCCCCCACTGCGTGCCATCGCCAAGCAATTGGCGATAGCTCGGCAAATCGCTCGGTGTCGAGATGACCAGAATATCTTTTATGCCGGCGATCATGAGCGTCGACAGCGGGTAATAGATCATCGGCTTGTCGTAAACCGGCAGCAGCTGCTTTGAAATGACCTGCGTAATCGGGTGCAGACGCGTTCCGCGCCCGCCGGCCAGCACAATACCTTTCACGATGCTTCCTTTGTAGGGACCCCTGCCAGGGCAAATCAATCACCGACCGCGCTGCCGCTCGTTGCCAGCGGTAGCGGCGCATGGTCGCCAAACTTGTGCACGCCTCACAGCGTCGCGACTGGCTGAACCGTAACGCGACCTTAAGTACTCGGCAACATCGGTCGTGAGGGAAGCACTATAGCTTGCCGAGCTTAACGCCGAGTCGCGTTGAGCGCCGCTCAGACCCGCTTCCGAAAACGCCGTCTTGGTCACATTTGGTGGTCTTAACCGTGATCTCATCGCCCAGGTAAAAGGGCTACTATGAAGACGCTACTTCCCTCGACAGGTCGCCGCTAGTGATTGAAGTCTCGCGTTCCATGGGCCCGGCGCGCGTAACCGCAGCGATCGCCGCGCGGTGGTGGCTGTTTGCGCTCATGCTGTTAGTCGCGACGGTTGCGCCGGCCAACGCAGATCCGACACCGCTCGGTTGCCCGGTGGGCAAGGTTGACCTGCAAGCCGGCATTCATTACGTCAATACGCCGTGCGTGCTCAAGGGCGACGTCGTGCTCGGCGGCGACGCTACCCTGGTCGTCTTGCAAACCAGTCTCGTGGTGGATGGCGACATCGCGCTCAGCGGCAACGCGCGGCTGGTGGTCAGCAACGCCACGCTGTCGCTCGACAATCATTTCGTCTTCAATCACCGCATCGAATCGCGCGGGCACGCGCAGATCCACTTCATCGACTCGGCCCTGCGGACCAATGTCTCGAGCCCAGGGCACAGCCTCGCCAGCCAGTACATTGCGCACGATCAGGCGGCGATGTTCGTGCGCAACTCGGACGCGCTGCTGCCGGACAGCTGGTTGCTTGGCGAGCTGCTTGACG
Source organism: Pseudomonadota bacterium (assembly GCA_031371245.1). GTDB lineage: Bacteria > Pseudomonadota > Gammaproteobacteria > JADJYF01. The sequence continues at coordinate 7,473 of JANMJF010000159.1, forward strand.
ACGCGGTCGTGCACGCCCAAAACGCGAACTTCCCCTCCGAGATCTACCCCCACGATCGCGCGACGGTCATCCTTGAAGGTCAGACTACCAACCCACGGGTATGGCTCGAGTTCCTCGGCGGGACCACCACCGTGATCGATCGCCTGCCGAACGAAAAAACCCCATTCGACTGGAGCTTCGGACGCAACACGCCGGGCATGACCAATGTCGGTTACCAGGTCGAAATCCTGCACGCCATTCCGACCGTTGGCGTGGCTTCCCATCGCGGTTCACAGCTGACCCTGCGCAACACCCAAGCGCAGATCGCCATCGGCTACTTTCTCTACGACCTCGATAAACCGCAGCAGTTGAACGGCCTCAGCCCGGTTTCCCACGACGTCCTGTTGCAGCACCAGGGGCGTCGCTTCGAACTCGAAAACGCCAATATCTTTGAGTTCGCGTGGCAGATCTACACCGCCAATCCGACCGTCGCCAAACCTGAGCCCGTGATTGTCTACCGCTCGATGGTCAATGAAATTGCCGCGCTTGAGCGCGGCCACCTAGCGGTCAACGAAAGCCTGCTGCAGTGGGCGGTGGTGGCGGCCATCGGGCCGGGCAGTCAGATCGAGGTGGCCAACTCGACCATCAATTCCCAGAGCATCATCGCCGCCCGGGACGGTTTCATTCACGTCGATGGCTCGGCCATATACGGCTCGCTCATTGAGGCGACCAACGATGCTTTTATCCTGCTTTCCAACGTCCGCTTCGAACCGAACGTGTGCCATGCGCTGTGCCTGCCGGCCTGTGCTTCTCACGAGAACGGCGGTTTCGAGGGCGATCGCTGCAACCCGTTTAATCCGGCCGGCGGCACCTCTGAATTCACCGCCAAAGACCGTGGTGTCATCGCTGCCCTGGGACTACGGCCTATTGCGGCGCCATTGACCGTCGGCACGCCACTCGATTTCATCGGTGATCTATTCGTCTACGTCGGACCTGAGATCGCACACACCTACACCTATGTGCTGAGCTACAAACAGGTCGGTGGCAGCGTCGCAGGCACCATCGTCGCGGACGGGCGCGGGCCGGTGCGGGGCGGGTCGCTCGGCATGCTCAAAACGACCGGGCTCCCGGTTGGGGATTACTTGGCGATGCTCGATCTGCGCAGGGACGGCGAGACCATTGCCACCACCACGCGCGACTTCAGGCTGACAAAACCATGAACCCCCATCGTCGGTCCGTGCTTCGCGATGCGCTCGCGCTTACGCTGTTGGCCCTCACGCAAGTGGCGCAGGCCGCGCCGACCGCCTACGTCGCGGCACGCTATGCCGGGCAAGTCGCGGCCATCGACACCGTCAGCCGCCAGATCATCGCTACGATCGACGTCGGCGACGGGCCGATGGCCGTGTCGTTAAGTCGCGATAGCCAGCGGGCCTATGTCACGCTCGGACCGCAAGACGCGGTCGGCGTCATCGAAACCGCAAGCCGCACGCTGGTGGGTAAGATCCCAGTCGGTGACAATCCCACCGGCCTGACCCAGAGTGCCGATGGCACGCGCCTCTACGTGGTCAATACCGGCAGTCGCAGCCTGTCGATCATCGATGCGGCGAACGGTGCACTGGTGACCGAGGTAGCCCTGCCCAACCATCCGTTCGGCATCGCCTTGCAGCCTGACGGTCGCACGCTCTATGTCGCTGGCGACTATCCTGGCGCGGTCTCGGTTATCGATCTCGCGCGCGGCGCCATCAGTGCAAACATCCCGATCGGCGACAGCCTAGGTGGCATCGCCGTGCACCCGGACGGGCAGACGCTCTACGTCGTCGACTCGGGTCGCAACGAACTCGCGGTCGTGGATGTGGCGCGACAGGTGGTGGTGCAGCGGATTGCCGTCGGCCAGACACCCGTCGCCGTCACCCTCAGCCACAATGGCGCCACCGCCTACGTATCAAACCTGTTCGGCAACGACGCAGTGTCGGTCGTCGATACCGCGAGCGGCGTAGTCACATCGAAAATCACGCTGCCCGGGCCGGCGCTCGCCCAGGGCGTAGCCGTGACACCCGACGGCGCGACGCTCTACGTCGCGCTGCGTGGCGCGAGCGGGGTACTCGCGGTCAATACCAGCAACAACGCCGTCCTTGGCTTGGTGCCGTTAGGCGGCGATCCGACCGGTTTCGGCGATTTCATTGGCACTAGCGCGCCCAACATCGCAGCGGGGACCCCAGGCTCATCGCTCGCTCATAGCGGTCTCGGCCCGCTGGCGGTGACGCCGCCGCCAGCTATGCCGGCGTTGGTGAACATCGAAGTTGCACGCGAAGTCACCGTTGCCCTGATGCCCGGCGCTACAGTCCATGCGGATGACGATGTCATTTTTGCGAACGGTGAGTGTCTGTTCGTGCTCGACTTCGCTAGCGGACTCAAAACGCCGATCATCGGCACCCCGAATGCGGCCGATCCGGCGCTGCCGGTCTGCAACGATGCGCAGCTACAACCGATACGCCATGCTGCGGTCAGTCGCGACCATAAGCGTATCCTGTTCAATGTTGGCGAAGACTTCAGCGGCGAGATTGCAACCCGCTTATACCTTATCGACCTGCCCTCGCGTCGCACCTACCGCTTGCTGCCAGGCTTCTCACGGGTTGGCGTCGGTGGTGTCGATTTTGCACCGAACGGCGCTATGGTTTCTGCCGCCGTGCCACTCGGCGACGCTCGCGATCCACGCGTGGCTGAACAGTCCGAGGTGTTTCGTATCAGTGCCGATCTGACCAGCGTTACCCAGCTCACCAACCTGCCGAACCGCGGCATCGCGGACGTCTCGGTTTCACCAGACGGCACCAAACTGGCGTTCAATGCACTGGTCCTGTCGAGTAATAATCTCGAAGTGGTGGAATCGGATCTCGATGGCACCCATCCCCGCATCATCATCCAGGGTGGCGCGATCTGGCTGGATAGCGTGCACGACCCCGAGCATTCCCCCGATCACGCGAAGGTCGTTTACTCGCGGATGCGCGTGCGTATGCCGGACGGCAGTCAGTGTGGGCCGAACTGGTCCCATGGTGGGCCGCGTTGCCACGATCTTTACGTACAGCCAGTGCTCGGTGGCATGCCGGTCCGTGTCAGCCCGATAGGTGGCACGAGCGTCGTGCCCGACTGGAAAGGTGACCACATTGTCTACGCGTTCAGCATCGGCTCGGGAACGACGCCCGGATCCTGGATCGGCAGCGTGTTGTCCGATCAGAACGGTTACACCATGGTGCCGTTCGGCAGTTACAACTTGTTCGCAAAATGGATCGACTGAAAATCAGTCCGAGATCATGCAGCGACGGCGAACAACCCAGTGGCAATGATGCTTGGCGGCGCGCGAACCAGGTCCACGCGCTGTCGAATCTACTTGGTCAAATCGAAATCCACGGCCGAGCTATCCAGCATCTCCGGCGCGCTGTCACCGGTTCGAACGATCACGCCCTTGAAGGTCCAGGTCCCAGGCGGCATGCCAGGCGGCAGCGTCAAAGGCAGTACACCGCTGGCATTGGCGCTCGGGGGCAGCGCGAGCCCGATCGGGCCGACCACGGGATACTCGGTGGTATCCGGCAGCATCAGGCTCAATACCATCGCAAAATCCTGGCGCTTATCGGTCTTGTTGCGCAGGTCCAGCGTGATAGGTAGCAGGCCGCCCTCCGCGAGGGTAGGTTTGGCTGCCGTGAGTCTGATCTCGACGTCCGCCTTCCAATACACGCGGTAGATCGTGCCACGCGCGGCAGACAAGACGTAGAGATCCTGATCGGGCCCGATTTCAAGATCGGTGATGGCACCGAACCCGACGCCGAACAGCGACTCGGAGGCTTCGATATTATTGTCCGCTACCAAATCCTTCATGCCTGCACTCAAGAACGCCAGACCGTTACGCGCCGTGTTGGGTTTGAAGTGATAGAGGTTGCCGTCACCCCCGCCAACAAAAAGATGATTGCGGTAGTGGTCACCCAGCGCCTCGGAGGTGACGAAGGTCATGGCACCGGGCACCACCGGTGTGCGCCAGGAAAAGGCCGGGTCACGGTAAGCCGAGCCAGGATAGGTCACGAGACCAGGGGTGCCGGTCTGGCGTGACAGCGGACCGCGCAGCTTAGTTGAGCCGCTGTTGAATCCCGGCCGCGCGACATTGATCTCGTCGTATTCGTCGATACCCTGATCGATGATCCAGGGCGTGCCGTTCACCGGGTCGAACGCGATGCCCGTCGAACTCCTGACACCGTAGGCGTAGTAGCGCGCAAGCTTGCCGCCGGAGGCAAAGAACGGGTTATCGCTCGGCGCACTGCCATCCGGGTTAAGACGCAACACGACCGCCGTGTCGTCGGGCGGTGTGCCACCGACGACATTCTTGGTCTCGCTGCTGCCGCCGGTATCGCCACTGGTGATGTAGAGCTTGCCATCGGGTCCAAACGCCATCGTGCCGGTCTCGCCGCCGGCGTTAGATCCGACCGGGATGTTCAGCAGCAGCAGAGGATTGCTCAGTGTGTCAGCGCTCCAGGTATAGCGATAAACACGCGATCCGAGCGGCGTCGAGCCATTGGCCTTATCAACCTCAGTGAAGTAGAAATACACATAGGGCGTAGTGGGAAAATTGGGATGCAGCGCCAGCCCGTAAGGGTGACCTGGCACGTTCGGATCGACAGCCAACTGCAGCAGCGGTAGCGGTTCGAGCGCGCGATTGCGCACGCGCCGGACGAAGCCACGATTCTCAAGCACCAGCAGATCGTCGTTACCTATGAAGGCCATGGCCCGAGGTCCGAGCAGGCCCGCCACGTGTTGTTCGATTTGTACCGCCTGATCCTGGACGATATCCGAACTGTCCGAAATGCGTGCGACGAAGATATCGCGCTCCCCACGCAGCGCCGACTGTAGCGGTTTAACGGTGGGGAAGTCGCTCGAATAGGTATCGCCGACTACCACGATGTTGCCGGACTGGTCGACGGCGATACCCAATCCGCGATCACCCCCGCCGCCACCTAGGAAGGTCGAAAGCGTAACCCGAGTGCCCGAGGCATCAATGGTGGAAACGAAGGCGTCGAAGTCGCCACCGATGTGATCCTGCAGCGGCTGCACAAGTAGGAAGTTATGCGAGAAAGTCATGCCGGTGACGTGCGCATTTCCGGACGCATCGACGGCGATTGCCATGCCGTTATCGGACACCCCACCGCCAATGAAATTCGTGTATTTGAGGTCTCCACGGGTATCGAATTTCGCGACATAGACGTCGAAAAAACCACCGAAGGAAACGATGGAACCGACGTTGGGAAAGTCGGTTGATAGGGTATCGCCGACGATGTAAGCATTGCCGAAGTTATCGACATCTAAACCCAGTGCGCGGTCGGTGTTGGTGCCGCCCAGATAAGTCGCATAGACGTAGGCCGAGCCATCGGGTTTGAGCTTGGCGACATAAGCATCGACATTGCCGGCCAGCGTCGCCTGGTAGGCGTGAGCGCTAGGAAAGTTCTCGGAATTGGTGAGCCCGGCAACGTAGATATAACCATCGAGATCGACTTTTACATCGAGGCCCGAATCGGCGAGCGTGCCGCCGAGAAACGTCGAGAACACGAATGCACTGCCAGCGGAGTTCAGCTTGGCGACCCACCCGTCCCACACACCGCCCCACACCGACTGCAGGGCATTGACCGTAGGAAAGTTGGGCGATTCGACGTCGCCCGTCAGGTAGACCTGGCCGTTGAGGTCGACATCGAGGCCGAGCACGAAATCACGGCCGCTGCCCCCGATGTAGGTTGAATAGACGATCGCCGCGCCGGTGGTATCGATCTTCGTGACAAAGCCGTCGAATTCGCCGGCGAGCTGGGCCTGCAGGGGAAGCTTGGTCGGGAAATCGATCGAATTAGTGAAGCCGCCGACGTAGGCATTGCCCGCGCTATCGACCGCAATCGCCTGCCCGGAATCGAGGCCAGTGCCACCAAGGTAGCTCGCGTAGATGATGCGCGAGCCGGTTGGGTCCATTTTGACTACGAAGGCGTCGGTGACCCCCGCGAACTGCTTCTGCCGGCCTTTGGTCAGCGGGAAATCGGCGGAATCGGTCGTACCCGCGATGTAGATGTTGCCGGACGCGTCGAGGGCGACACCCATGTTATCGAGTGCATCCTCGGCACCGCCACCGCCAAGGTAGGTCGCAAATTGCACGACCGGATCGATGACGAGCGCAAGCGCTGGGTCGTAAAGACCGAGCGAGAAGCCGGCGCGCCCCTCGTCATCGATCGACCATACCCCGGTCACCTGTTGTCGTGTGCCATCGACGTCCTGGTACACGACCGGCGCGGGCAGCACGACTTGCGCGCCACCGGTGGCGAGAATCAATTGCCCGGCGTCGCCCAGGTGTACCGCGTCGGCACCGTTAAATGCGAGTCTGAGCCGCGCAGGATCGGCGCCGGCGGCAACCACGAAATCGAACTCAAGCTGTTGTTGGGCGCTGTGGTAGACGAGATCGATGCCGGGATAAACGTCCTTGTACTCGACGCCCGCGAAGGTTGGCACGCCGTTACGCCAGGCGGACTGATCGCGCCCGTGCAGGTAGTTGACGTGCCCAGCCGATGCATCAACACCGACCACGCTGCTAGGCTTTTGTGCGCCCACCATGGCAATACGCAGCACTGCCGGTGGGCTCATCTTCGTGCTCGGCCCAAGCTTGTGTGCGGCCTCGCCGGTGGGCGCTAGCTCGTGAACGTCACGCCGAGACGGACGCACAGCGTGCAGCGTGAGCACCGCTTCCGATGCGGTCAGAAATAGCTGATAGCCGCGACCTCGCGCGAGGAACAGCACATCAGGATCGGTCTGTCCGAGGTTTTGTTCGAACAGCAACGGCTGGCGCTTGAGCGCTTGTGCGACTTTATTGCGCTTGACACCAGTGACAGGTGCAAGCTGATCCGCTGCCGCTTGCACGTGCGCCGGCTGCGCGACCATCGCGCTGCCCACAACAGGCAGCAGTTCGCGCGCCTGGGTCACCGACCCGAGCAGGAGACCGAGCAGGCCTGCTGAGAGGACGCGGATTGCCTTAGCGATGCAACCGGCAATGGGAACTTGTCTGACCGTGGTAGACATCGCGCGCCGGCGAGCCGCAGCTCGGCTAGTTCTCGCCGACGAGAAACTTGAAAATGAACCCGCTCTTGTAAGAGCCGGGGATAATGATGTCGCCCGGCAGCAGCCGGCAATCGCCACCGCGTCGATCACCGCCGATCAAACGACCTTCCACCCAGGTACCCAGCGCACTGAGTCGATCAACTAGGCGGTATTCACCGCCCATGCAGTCGATCAGAAAATGTTCCCTCGACACATAGACTTCGTGCCCCGCTTCCCGTAGATAGAGATCGTTATTCGGTTCCATACCCGGTGTGCGCCGCTCAGCGATCTCACGCGGCACCGGCCCATTCAAAGTTCGCGTGTCGCGACCCACACGAAACGGCAATGCGGTGCACGAGTAGGCATCTGAGCGCAGGGCCGACTTCGCCTCGGTAGTAAGGGCTTTGAGTATGTACTGAGAAGTCGCTTGAAGGGTCATGTGCGTGTTCGGTTCATGCCGGCCCTTGACGTGGAAATTTACATAAATCGCTGCTTGCCGAGCTACCTTGCCAGAATTGGTGTCGACATGAAAGGTCGCCGGCAACCGTGGTATCGCGCCCTGACCATTGTTGTCATTGGTGGGTCGGTCCGTCGCCGCCCCGCGCGCCGCCGTACTGATTCGTCATGACCCGAAACGCGGCAGAGGCGCGCCAGTAGCGAGCAGTTTTGTCGGTCATCATCTGCCGCTGCTCTTTCTGCTTTTGCTCCGCCTGGTTGTGCAGCAGATGGTTGTGCAACTCATGCTCGGTCTTGTCACTCCGAAACCCCAGTCCGCGTCCGACGAGCCTCGGCTAGACTCGCTCTGCGATCACGATGTCCTGGAAACTCAAGCCTCGCTCGCGGCCGCACCACGAGCCGAAGTGGATCGGCTCGACCACCGACAGGCCCTTCGAAGCAAAAAGCGCGCGGACCACAGCCTCCGGGTAGCCGACGGCCGCTTCGGGGACCGCCGCGACCTCGGTGCGGCATATTCCCACCGGATGTCGCAGAGTGAGAGCGCCCTTTCCGGCGTCGATACAGCTCACCGACTCGTCGTTCAGTAGCAGCATGCTCGCTAGACAGCGCGAGCCCGGCGCCAGCACGCGTGCCAGTTCGCCGACGTAGTTTGTAAGCTCGTCGGGGAGCATGTGCGTGAAGACTGAGGTTGCGAAAGCGAAGTCGAAGGACGCCTCACCGAAGGCAAACTGGTACTCGGACGCACGCACGCGACCTGGTTCGTTGTAGAGCGAGTTGAACACATCGGCCTGCTGGAAGCGGAAATTGGGATAGCGCGGTGTGATGTTTCTCCGACACCAATCGATGCCAACCGCGACGATATCGAAGCCGTCGTAGCTGCCGTTCGCGTCGAGATAGCGTGCGAGAGGGAGCGCTTTGCGACCGATCGCACAGCCGATCTCAAGTACGCGGTGCTTAGGCTGCAGCCCGCCGAGCTCGACGAAGTAGCGCAGATACTCTGCGCCGTCACGGCGGAAGTCGGCCTCGTTCTGCGATCCGTCGAACATGAGACGGGTCGGCGGGAGCAGATCGGCATCGTCGTGACGGCGTGGGTGAAGCATGTCCCATAGCCAGGCGCCAATGTAGCGGCGCGGCGACATGGTCGGAACCGGGAGCAACCAGGATCGTAGTTGACGCTTCCAAGACCGGCTCAATGTGGTTCCCACCGCAGTTTGTATGAGAGCGGGACGTTGCGCGCCCTCGAAGAGTGCGCGCAGTGCAGCCAAAGGCGGCGTTGCGGCGCTCGGTTGCGAGATCCAATGGAACTCAATATGAGCGTCGTTGAGCCTGCGACCGCCGGCCCATCGACCTAGGGCGGCAACGATAACCGCCCGTTCGGACAAAATCGAGCCCTGCAGTAGTCGAATGTGAACACCTTCCACCCACGTTACGAAGCTAGACCACGCAAGCTACCCGACGGCGCCAACACCACCCGCATGCCGGCGCGTGAAGGTATCATTAGGCGGGGTATCGAATACATGTCGCTCATTTCAGCTCTTCAGCGGCACCCATCAGCCTGGTGGGCGCTAACCATGGCACTGGTCGCGGGCTTCCTGCTGGCCGCTATGGTCACTGCACTGCTCAGTTTCGCACCGTGGGTATGGACCGTGCTGCTGATAGGCGGTCTGCTCGTGTTCATCCCGGCGCTGCTCATCCGCGACCCGATCCGCTACTGGCTCGTGGTGTTTCTCCTGAGCACGATGGTGGATGTCAAGAAGACGCTGATGGACGGGCTGGAGGTCATGGACAAGCTCGATCTCATCGCAATCACCCCGACCTCGCAGCTGGTGCTGGAGATCCGCTTGAGCGACATCGTGTTGGTCGTGCTGCTGTTGCATTGGGCGGTCCTGCTCGCCACCCACCGCACGCAGTTGCGGCTGCCACGGGTGTCGCTGCTGGTGCTCGCATTGATACTGTGGTCAGCCCTGTCGAGCATGCTCGCCATGCATCCTTATCTGGGCTTCGTGGAGATCAGCAATCAACTGCGTTACTTCGTCGTCTTCCTCTACGTCGTAAACAATTTCGGCGACCGGCGCTCGGTAATACTGGTCGGCTGCGTGCTGTTGGCAATGCTCAGCATCCAATCGGGCCTGACGGCGGCGCGCTTTACCTTTGGTTTTGGCGACGTTGTCGGCGGCGAACTCGGTCGCACGCAGGCCATCGACACCCAGGAGCACCTCAACATTGTGAGCGGCGGCGGCGGCAAACGCGCCTACGGTACAGTCCTCAGTCCACACGGGACTGCAGCCCACCTCCTCCTGCTGTTGCCGTGGCCCATGCTCATATTTCTGCACAGTCGTGTACGGTGGTTACGACTCTTATCGGGTGGCATGTTCGTCGCAGGTACGATCGCACTGCTACAGACCTATTCGCGTTCGGCCTTCCTCGGCTACCTCCTGGCCTGCACGATAGGCATAGTGCTGGCGATCCGCTGGGGGCACATCACGCGCCGAAGAGTTTTCCTGCTCCTGTTCGTCCTTCTGCTCGGCGGCATCGCCGCCGCGCCAGCTATTTTCAGCTTTATCAGCAAGCGCCCCGACAATGTCCAGGTGCGCGTAGCGCAGTTCAAGACCGCCGGCGTGATGTTTCTCGACAACTTCGTACTCGGCGTGGGGCCGAACAACAGTGCCGCCACGCAGCGTCGCTACGCCAAGAACGCGAGCGGCAGCACGGCCACGACCGACCCGACCCTGAAAGCCGACATCCACCCTATCCACAGCCAACACCTCGCCAACTTGGTGGAACTGGGGATCGTCGGCTTCGCCCTCTATTACGGCTTTTTCTTGCTGGTCTTGGTGCACGCCGCGCGTCTTACCCTTGCCGACGAACCATTGACGCGCATCGTAGGCGCGGGCTATCTGATCGGCACCTGTGGCCTGTTCGTACAACTTCTGACCGATCCTATGTTCCAGCACAGCGTGTATGTGCTGCTGTGGTTCCTAAGCGGTCTGGTCGAGGCACTACGCGGCCGCACGGTCTCAACCGCGTCAGCGTCCGCGCTGCCGGTAGTCACTGGTGGATTCGACGTGAATCGATGGCTGACTGTGGATATTAACCATGCTGGCAACCGAGCCCGCCAGTGAGTGCGCGCCGAACCAGCTTACAACTCGCGCTACTGGGCGGCGATGCGGTGGTGTTCCTCGCCTCAGGCATCGTCCTGTACGTGCTCATGTCCCACGTGGCGGGCTCGGAATTGCTCGGCCAGTACACGCTGGTGATGTCGTGGATGCTCGTCTTTCAGTCCTTCGGGAGCTTCGGTATTCCCGAACTATTGATGCGCGAACTGGGTCGCTTCCCGGAAGAACGCGGCATACACCTCGGCGCTGGCCTCATCGTTGGCACCCTCGCGTCGGCAGCAGCCATGCCTGTCATGATGTTGGCCTCGCGCTACGCCGGGTATGACAGTGTGTTGCAGCACGCGCTCGTCATCGCCGCGCTGAGCTTACCCGGCGCCATGCTACTCAATGTCGCACGCAGCGGCTTGATCGCGTGTCACCGCATCGAGTTCGTGTTCGCCACCCGGCTCTTCGAATTCCTCGCGGTGCTACCGCTCAACATCGTGCTGCTGCTACGCGGCCACGGCATCGAAGTCCTGACAGCGGTGCTGGTGGCAGGCCGGGCCACGAGCGGCCTGCTCGGTCTGCTCTTGCTCCACCGCCGTGCGTTTCGAGTGACCTGGTGGCCAGGTCGCGCGGCTTTGCAGGCGCTGTTGTCGCCAGCCAAAACCTTCGCCGCCGGCAACTCGCTGGGTCTTATCGGCACGCACCTGAACGTCATCATGCTGTCGTTGATGGCGCCTGTCGCGGCAGTGGGACATTACGGCGCCGGCTACAAGCTGATCGAGAGCTTGACCCTCGCCACGGTGCTGTTCGGCCAATTCTACATGCCGAAGATCGCCCACAGCCTCACCACGCGACGCGGCCACGGACTCGAACCGTTCCGAGCGCCTTTCGGCCTGCTGTTCGCGGTCACGATGCCCGTCGGCGTTGGGCTGGTGCTGTTCTCGGAGTCGATCGTCAAACTCGTGTTCGGCCCGGACTTCGTCGAAACGATCACGGTGCTGCACCTGATGGGCGTGTTCTATCTCGTCTGCTGCTTCGACGCCTTGCTGAGCATGGTCCTCAAAGCGGCGTCGCTGCAGCGGCTCGACCTTGCAATCATGTCGAGCAGTCCGCTGGTCAATGGACTGGTCAACCTCGCGCTCATTCCTCAGTTTGGTGCCGTCGGCGCGGCTGCTGGACTGCTGGCCAGCTCGTTGTGCTCGGCCACGCTGCGCTACATCTTCGTCACGCGGCGGATAGGCACGCCAGGATGGATAACGCTCGCGGCGCCCTGGGCGATTTTGAGCTTGTCGTTCGGTGGTGCCATCGTCCTATGGGGTGCGTCCTTTTCGCCTTGGGTGCAAGTGCTGCTCTACGCATTGTTCGTACTGGGTATGATGGCTTCGGCGGCGCGCGCCGCTGTGGTCGCGGCCACAGCGAGCTCGGTGCGAGACAACGCCATGCACAGCGACGATTCCGAGCCAGCCGCGCAAACTCGCTACTCAACAGGTGATCCAAAGCGATGAACGGACCTAGCGTAAGCCTCGTCGTGCTGAGCTGGAACGGTATGGCGCACCTCGATCTCTGCTTATCCTCGCTGAGCAGACAAACCTACACGGACTACGAGATCCTGCTGGTCGATAACGGCTCAAGTGACGGCTCGAAGCAATGGGTAGAGACACACTATCCCTTGGTTCGTATCGAACGCACCGAGCAGAATCTCGGTGTGCCCGGCGGCATCAACTATGGCCTCGCGCGCGCGCGCGGTCGCTACGTAGCGATTTTGAACAATGACATCGAAGTCGAACCGCAGTGGCTTGCCGCGTCGGTGCACGCGCTCGACCAGTACCCCGAGGCCGGCTTCACCGCGTCACGCGTTCGTCTGTTTTATCGACGCGACCGTCTCGATACGGCGGGAGATCTGTACTTCCGCGCTGGTTATCCCGCCAAGCGTGGCTGGTTACACCGTGATGGGCCGGCGTTCGACGCGTCGCGCTGGGTATTCGGCGCCTGTGCAGTCGCTGCGCTCTACCGCCGCGAACTGCTGGAGTCGGTCGGCTTCATGGACGAGGACTTCGAAGCCTGTATGGAAGATCTGGACTTAAGCTTCCGCGCCCAGTTGCAGGGTTACAAGTGTCGCTATGTGCCTGCGGCGATCATCTACCACAAGCTCGGTGCCACGGTCGGCCAGGGACTCAGCAATCCCCAACACCAGCTGCGATTTCACCGCAACATCTGGCTAGTCAGGATCAAGAACCTGCCGACCTTGTTATGGATCCGCTACCTGCCACAAATGCTCGTCGCGGAACTGGCAGTGTTCTTTGCTGCGAGCAGGTCAGGCCGCTTGAAGGTCCTGCTACAGGCGCGATGCGAGGTGTTACAAGGACTCAGACACACGCTCGCCAAACGGCGCGAGATCCAGGCACGACGCACGATTTCGTGTCGCGACCTGCACGCAATGATTGAAACCGGATGGCTCGCTCACCGGGTCCGCGAGAAAAAGCTGGAAGCCGACGTCTGAATCGTCGCCGCGCGAGCCCACCTGTCATGGTGCACGAGGCGGAATCCATTTGGCGATATTGGCATCGGACTTAACGCGTCGGGCGTTACCGCCGTCGCTGTCCATCACGACGATGCCGTAAAACGGCGGGGATTCCCGGTCGGTCAGTAGCAGGTACAGGACTTTGTTACCGACCCAGTCGGGGATGACGGAAATCGGTCCGGGCGCGGTCAGGCGTTTTTCATCCGAGCCATCGACCGCGACCGAGATGAGGTCATGCGCTGTGTCGGCGTTGGGATCCTTGGGGAAGTTGTGGAAATCCGGGTTGACCTTACTGAAAATCACGTGGCTATTGTCCGGCGACAACTCGGGGTCGTGCACGCTCGATTCGCGCGCCTTACCGCCTTTGTATACCAGGCGCGGATTGCTGCCGTCACTGTTGCGGACCCAGATCTCGGTGAAGTCGTGTGGCGGATTGATGAAGAGGTCCATGTACGCAATCATCGAGCCGTCGTCCGACACCGAGACGTCACCTTCGCCGCGATCCAAGGTCGCTGTCAGGCGCGTCAGGCCGGTGCCGTCGTAACGCACTTTCCATACATCGTGTGCGGCATAGTTGGCAATGAATTCCTCGCGGCGCGATGGCTTGGCATAGAGTAAACGCTCGACCCCCGAGAAGTAGACATAGCCCTGCCGATCCCAATCGACGCCGCCATTGCCGGCCATGTGGAAACCCGGGACAAGATCACGCTCGGTACCGCGCTCAAGGTCGAACAAGACCATGCGTGAGGATTCGCCGCCCTGCTTCGGATCCGCAAAATAGTTGATGACGATGTAGCGGCGATTGGGCGACATCGCAACGTGTTCGAGGTGACGGTCGTCGTCTTCGGTAATCCGCGTCTCATTGCCACCGTCCGCGTCCATGACATAGACGCGGTCGCGACGCGAAAACACGATCTGAGCGGTGTCGGGCACCCGCCCGAGGGTGACCGCGCGTTCGGGACCGATAGTCACCACATCGGACGAAACCTGAGCCGGCGCGGCGAGATCCGACGGCGCGAGGCCGGCGGCCGCCAGCGGTGCGGTCTGTGCCCCACCCCCATCGAGAACAGCCAGGATGCGGTCGACGATCTTGTCGGCTTCCTCCAAGCGTCCGGCGCGCATCGATACATCAAGCTCTTTGCCCAACGCTGCGATACCCGAGGCGTCGCCGCCGGCTTCGACCCAGGCTGGAAACCGCGCCTGGATTTGTTTGACCTTGGCCTGGACCGTGGCCTGCATATTGTCGGCGCCGACCACTTGATCACCGCAACCGGCCACCAGCAGAGCGAATATGAGGAGGAGTCGACGCAACAGGGTTCGATAGTACATCGGTCAGTTCTCGGCAAGTATTTGTAACACTGGTGTCGCTAGGCGACGAGCCGCACGGATGAGCAGGCACTATCGGAGCAGTCGCCCGCAGGCCGGCATGGGCGGCAACACCGGCTGCGTCAGGCTACGGGTTTCTGCCCGTCGACCTGCTCGTACTTGAACATCGGGCAAACGTGACATCCGGTCTGAAAATCGTCGGTGTAGTTCGCCCGCTGTGGTGAGAACAGCGCCCGCGACGCGCGGTAGTGGCGATTGTTCCAGACCTCCGCCAGCGAGGATTGCAGCAGGTTGCCGTAGTCCCATTTTTCGTGATGGACGACGCAGC